>NZ_JAWJBK010000030.1:0-149140 GCF_032842915.1 Oceanimonas sp. CAM02 | reverse complement strand
ACTGGCGCACGAACTCGCCCCATCCTGCATCAGCAATGGCCTTGCTGAGTGTCGGGTTGCGGATCATGTTTTTCACTGTCAGGGATTCAACGCAGACTACTTGGTTCTCGTTAATCAATCTGCGGGACAGCTTGTGCAAGTTGTCCTGTCGGCAATCGGAGATTTTAGCGTGAAGTTTCGCCACCTTCTGGCGGGCCTTGGCACGGTTGGCCGAGCCGAGCTTTTTCTTGCTCAGCCGGCGCTGTGCCTTGGCCAGCCTGGCGGCGTATTTCGCGGTATGGCGGGGATTGCCGACCCGTTCACCCTGGTCGGTGATAAACAGATCTGTCAGGCCCAGATCAATGCCGGTCATGTTGGGGGTAACCGGCAGTGTGCCGGGCTCGAACTCACACAGGCAGCTCACAAAGTAACGGCCTGCCGAGTCTTTGGAAACGGTTATGGTGCTGGGCTCGCCGGGCAGTTCACGGCTCCAGCGAATATTCAGCGGGGTTTTGCTCTTGGCCAGATACAGCTTGCCGTTCCGGTATTTGAAGGCCGAGCGGGTGAACTCCGCCGACTGGCGGTGGCGTTTGTGCTTAAATACCGGATATTTGGCACGGCCTTCAAAGAAGTTTTTGAAGGCGGTTTGCTGGTGGCGAAGGCATTGCTGCAAGGGCACACACGACACCTCAGACAGAAACGCCAGCTCAGGATCTTTTTTGAGTTCGGTCAGTCGGGCGTTAGCACCAACGTAGCCGATTTTTTCCTGACGCAGCTCAAACGCATCGGTACGCCAGCGCAGTATGGCGTTATAGACAAAACGCACACAGCCGAAGGTCCGAGCCAGCAGCTCAGTCTGTTCGAGGGTCGGGTAAAACCGATATTTATAGGCGCGTTTCGTCATGCGCTTAGTTTAGTAAACCACTGTATAGATAGCCAGTTTAAAAGGAGAGACGGGAACAGGGGCGGCTGACGCCGCCGTGCTATCCCTCCCCGCCCTGAAAGGACGGGGTTTCCCGCGCAAAATTGATGAACATGGAAAAACGCCGCCTTATTCTGAAGCGGCTGCGGGCGGAAAACCCCCACCCCACTACCGAGTTGAACTTCAACAACCCGTTTGAGCTGCTGATTGCGGTGCTGCTCTCGGCTCAGGCCACCGACGTGAGCGTGAACAAGGCCACCATTGGGCTGTTTGCCGCCGGCCCTACCCCCGCCGCCATGCTGGCGCTGGGTGTAGACGGCGTAAAAGAGCACATCAAGACCATTGGCCTGTTCAACTCCAAAGCGGAAAACGTTATCAAGACCTGTGCCATACTGCTGGAAAAGCACAATGGCGAGGTACCGGAAAGCCGTGAGGCGCTGGAAGCCTTACCCGGTGTGGGCCGCAAAACCGCCAACGTGGTGCTCAACACCGCCTTTGGCTGGCCCACCATTGCCGTGGACACGCATATTTTCCGGCTGTCTAACCGCACTAAGTTCGCGCCGGGCAAAAACGTCGACGAAGTGGAGCAAAAGCTGCTGAAGTGGGTGCCCGCCGAGTTCAAGCTCGATGCGCACCACTGGTTTATTCTGCATGGACGCTATGTCTGCACCGCCCGCAAGCCCCGCTGTGGCGCCTGCGTGATCGAGGATTTGTGCGAATTTAAAGACAAGCAATATCCGGCCGGTGAATAACCGCGCCAACACTCAATAAACGGGAGCAACAACATGCGTATTCTGCACACCATGCTGCGAGTGGGTAACCTGGACAAGTCCATCGCCTTTTACACCGACATTATGGGCATGAAACTGCTGCGTACCAGCGAAAATGCCGAGTATGAATACACCCTGGCCTTTGTGGGCTATGGCGAGGAAAAAGACGAAGCCGTGCTGGAGCTGACCTATAACTGGGGTACCGAGAGCTACGATCTGGGTAACGCTTACGGCCATATCGCCATTGAAGCGAAAGATATTTATGGCATGTGCGAGCAAATTCGCGCCGCCGGCGGCAAAGTCACCCGCGAGCCGGGCCCGGTAAAAGGCGGCAGCACTGTGATTGCCTTTGTGGAAGATCCGGACGGCTACAAAATTGAGCTGATCGCCAAAGACGACGCCGGCAAGGGGCTCGGACAATAATCCAGCCATAAACTTTAAGCTGTCAGCTATAAGCCGAACCAAGGGCCTGTAAGCACACACCGTGCCTGCAGACCCTATGCTGTCATTCCGGCCCAAGAGCCGGAATCCATTTTAAAGACCAGACTGCTTCTGCAGACACAGCTGTGAACGCACAATCCCCGCCACTTACAGCTGATAGCTGACCGCTTACAGCTCCCCGAAGGGGCTTAACGCATGGGCAGCTCTACGTCCTCAAACAGCTTTTCTATTTCATCCGGGGCTTTCAGAGCAATGGCTCTGTCTACCCGCTCACGGGTAAGATGCGGAGCGAAACGCTCCATAAAGTCATACATATAGCTGCGCAGAAAAGTGCCCTTGCGAAAACCGATTTTAGTGGTGCTGGGATCAAACAAATGACCGGCATCAATGGCCACCAGATCACTGTCTTCTACCGGATCAACGGCCATACTGGCCAGCACACCAATACCAATGCCAAGACGCACATAGGTTTTGATCACATCAGCATCGGTCGCGGTAAACACCACATTAGGCTCATAACCGGCACGGTTAAAGGCGACATCCAGCTCGGAGCGACCAGTAAAACCGAACACATAAGTCACCAGCGGAAACCCGGCAATGTCGGCAATGCCCGGCTTGCTGATCGAGGCCAGCGGATGATCCTTTGGCACCAGAATACAACGATTCCAGTGATAACAGGGCAGCATGATCAGATCCTGATAAAGGTGCATGGCCTCGGTGGCAATGGCAAAGTCGGACGAGCCCTTGGCCACCGACTCGCTGATCTGCACCGGTGTGCCCTGATGCATATGTAAAGACACCTTGGGATAGCGCTGAATAAAGCCCTTGATCACACCGGGCAGCGCATAGCGGGCCTGGGTATGAGTAGTGGAAATGTTCAGCGAGCCCTGATCCGGGTGGGTATGCTGGCTAGCGACTGCCTTGATGCTCTCCACCTTGCCCAGTATTTCACTGGAAATGCGAATAATGTCACGGCCGGCAGGCGTAATTTGGGTAAGATGCTTGCCACTGCGTTCGAACACCTGAACTCCCAGCTCATCTTCCAGCATACGTACCTGCTTGCTGATGCCCGGCTGAGAGGTATACAAGCTCTCTGCGGTAGCAGAAACATTGAGGTTATGATTGGCAACCTCGACGATATAGCGCAACTGTTGAAGCTTCATGATGCTCCGAATTCATGGTGACTTGTGTAAATACTACCAGACCTTGGCAAAAGATCCTCTGAATTGAAGCCGTTATACCTTATCAATGACCAGCTAACGGTCTGAAACTTCGTGTCTTATTGGTGCAGGACGTTAGCCAAAGCCGGTTGTGTGAGTTAACATTTCAGCTCATGCGTGACCCAATTCTAGCGAGCCTTGCCGATGATACTGACCCTGGTACTGATAACCATAGGCGCCCTGCTGTTCCTCGTTATCGTTTACAACATGCTGCAGCAATATCGGCAAAAGCAGGCAGCAGAAAAACGCAGCATTCTGGTGCGCCAGAACCAGATTGTGAATGAAACCGAAGAGCTGCTGCTCAATGCCGGACAGCTGCCTTATAGCCGCACTCTGGTGCTTACACTGTATCAGCGGGTCCGGCACAGTCTCAAAACCATGCTGGAAGCGGACCCGGGCAACCCTCAGCTAACCGGCCGGCTCAATAACGTCCAGCAGCAGATCCAGGACGCCCGAGACAACTTTCCGCCGGTGCAGGGCAGCTTTCGCCGGCCCGAGTCGGATCAGCAGGCACTGCACATGCTGCGGCTGGTGAAACGGCTGCGCAATGTGGTACGTCAGGAGCATAACCGCGGCAAGATAGGCTCTCAGGCCTTTGTGGCGGAAGATCGTCGTCTTGAGCTGGTGCAGCTGAAAATCAACCTTTCCAACCTGCTCAAACGAGTACGTATGAGTCTGAACAACCGGGAAACCGCCGCCGCCCGCCAGATGCTGGAAAAAGGCAAAAAAATTCTGGCCAATCTGCCCGATAAAGACGAGCAGCTGCTGAATATTGAAGAAACCATTCAGACCTGGATTAACGACATGGACACCAGGCAGCAGCAGGCGGAGCAGCAAAAAGAGGAACAAGAAAACGAAAAATCCGAACTGGATGTGTTGTTTGAGCCAAAACGCAAATGGTAAGTACCCTTGATGCCCTGCTGGGCGATACTCAGACTTTTTTTAATGATCTGGCTGCCGGCTTTATAAAACATGGTCTGCCGCTGAATCTGGGTCCCATGGATCACATCTGTTACCGGGCATCCAGCGCTCAGGAATATTTGTCACTCAAAACCGCACTGGCCCGGCACGGCACCGTGCTGGTGGAAGGCATGATTGGCGGCCGCCCCATTATTACCTGGGCCCTGCATCAGCCGCTGGCCGGTCCTTTTGGCCCCGTGCCCTGCCTGGAGCTGGCCGCGCCCAAACCCGGCAAAACCCACTGCACCGGGCTGGAGCATGGCGAAATAGTGGTGCCCTGCCTGCACACCTTGCTTGAGAACTACTCACATGTGCCGTTTAACCAAGCTGCCATGCCCGCCGAGCTGACCCTGGCCCTGTCCCCGTTGCAGGTAAAGTTTCACTGCCAAAGTCTGGCCGATACCATTGCGACAGAAATCACCGAAGGTGCAGTCGTCCCGGTACCGGAAGATTATTTTTAAAAACGCCGTCACACCCGGAGCCTCTGCCAAAGCGACCATGTCTTTTATGCATCACAGCACGACTGCACTCGCCCCAGCCGCACCGTCAGTAATGCGGTGATGCTCATGACCACTATCATGCCCACGGCCACACCTGGCAGGCCCCCGGCCTGCCAGAACGGATAAAGATACAAACCGCCCAGGCTGGCACCGGCATAATAGAACACCAGATACAGTGACGACGCCAGTGCCCGGTTGTGCGTCACACTGCGCCCTACCCAGCTGCTGGCACAGGCATGAGCCAGAAAAAATGCAAAGCTGTCGATTAACAACGTGGCCATCAGCACCGGCAAACGCGCACTGAACAATCCAAGGCTGCCCAGGGCCATCAGCACAATGGCGGCCAGCAGCGTGTTGGTCAGCCCGAAGCGGCTGATCAGTATGCCACTGACTCCGGAGGCCAGGGTTCCGGTGAGGTAGGTTAAAAACAGCAGGCCCAGGGCGGCGGGTGCCATGGATACCGGCGGTGCCGATAAATAAAAGGCCACATAGGTGTACTGATTAAGAAACACCATAAAATTAAGCCCGCCTACCAGATAAATGGGCCATAGCAGCGGGTTGCGCACATGCTCCAGCAAAGCATGACTGCCATCGCCTTTGCCGGCCGGCACAAAGCAGCGGGAGTCGGGCAACAAGCGTGGCAACAGCGCCCACAGCAGCAGACTGACCGCGCTCAGCACCAGAAACGCCTGCTGCCAGTGGCCGCTCCAGCCGGCAATCAGGCCACCGAACACCCGGCCACCAATACCACCCAGGGAGTTTGCGGCAATATAGATGCCAATGCTGGTAACCAGCGCGCGTGGGGTAAACTCTTCCCCCATATAGGCCACAGCGGTAGCCGGCAGTCCTGCCAGAAAAAAGCCCTGCAACCCCCGCAACGCGACCAGGCTGGCATAGTTGGGTGCCCAGGCCATTAACAACCCCAGCACAATGGCCACCAGCAGGGTGCCCAGCATCACTCGCTTGCGGCCAATCCGATCTGCAATCCGGGCCCAGAACAACAAGCCGGTGGCCAGCCCCAGCGTGGCCGCCGACAAGGCCCAGCCCGCCCCCAGCGCCGACAGTGAAAAATCCTGCGCCAGCATGGGCAGCAAGGGCTGAGCCACATACAGATTAAGAAATACCAGCATGGAGCCCAGGCCCAGCGCCAGGGTGGCTCGCCACCAGGGGGATGTTTTTAACTCATGCATGGCAAACTCGTGAATAGGAGGAACACGCTTTCACTTTACGCCCGGCATAAAAATAAGTTAAATATATAAAAATTATTAATTAAATAACAAATAGTGATGATTGATCCTCGCTGGCTGAAACAGTTTATGGCTGTGGCCCACACCGGCAACATTACCCGTGCCGCCGAGCAGCTGCATCTGGCGCAGCCCGCCGTTACCATGACCATTAAAAAGCTGGAGCAACAGCTGTCCCTCACTCTGTTTGAGCGGCATCAGGGCAGGCTGCACCTTACCGCTGAAGGCAAACGCCTGTTTGAGCACAGCGAACGCATTCTGGCCGCTCTTGCCCTGGCCGAGCAGGATATGAGCGCCCTGCACAACCTGGAAGCCGGTGAAGTGACCATTGGCATTCCCAGCATGCTGGGCTCATTTTATTTTCCGCCGCTGTTAATGGCCTTTAAACACCGTTACTCAGGCTTGAGCATTCGCGTAGAGGAAGCCGGAACTCAGATAGTGCTGGATCAGCTGCTGAAAGGCCGGCTGGGACTTGGCATAGTGCTTACCTCGGACTTGCCTGCCGGCCTGAATGGTCTGCCGTTACTGCGGGAAGAAATGGTGGCGGTGGTGGCCCGGGAACACCCCTTTGCTCACAAGCAGAGCCTGGCACTGACCGAGTTTCTGGGGGAAGAACTGGCGGTATTTCGCCATGGCTTTCATTTAAGAGAGCATATAGACGATATGGCCCGCACCCTTGGCATACAACCGCGCATCGGCTTTGAGAGTAACCTGATCCCGCTGTTAAAGGCCGTGGTACGCCAGGGATTTGCCATTACCAGCTTTTTGCGCATGGTGGTGGAGCAAGACCAGGATCTGGTGCCCATCTCATTTGACACCCCCTATTTTCTCGACCTGTGCCTGGCCTGGCCCAAAGACAGGCGGCTGTCCCGGGCTGAACAGGCCTTTATTAAGTTTATTCGAGAGCAAAACAGAGGTGCTTTACAACATAACAAGCAAACTGTTATAACGTAACAAAGTCAATTATCGGAACACCACATGAACCTGAAACCCCTGCTTTTTATCCTGCTGCCTGCCACCCTTTCCGCTCATGCTCAGCATGGTGTTCACGAACACGGCTTTGGCCAGCTGAACCTGGTGTTAAGCCAACAGCAGCTGGTGCTGGAGCTGCATTCTCCTGCGGCCGACATAGTGGGTTTTGAACATAATCCTGCCACTGGCGAAGAGCAGGCTGCCTATGATCAGGCCCTGCAAAAAGCGCAACATGCCGCTGCTCTGTTTACTCTGCCTGCCTCTGCAGGTTGCGAACTGCAACAGACCCGTCATATTGAACAGGAAGATCATGAGCATGGTGAGCATCAACACGAAGAACATGATCACGAACACGGGCATACCGATATTCAGCTGCACTATTCCTGGCAGTGCAGCCAGCCCGACGCCCTGAACGCACTCGATGCCAGCGGCCTGTTTACACAATTCCCGAGCTTTCACCGCATTGAGCTGCAAGGCATAGTGCCCGCCGGCCAGATTGCTGCCACCCTCACAGCACAGCAGCCTGGGGCTAGCTGGTAGTGGCTGAACTGCTGTCCATCGAACAGCTGTCGTTTGCCTGGCCGGGCCAGGCAAACCTGCTGAACATTGACTCACTCAGTCTGAAACCGGGCGACAGACTGTTTATCAAGGGCCCCAGTGGCAGCGGCAAAAGCACGCTGCTGGGACTGCTTGCAGGCATACTCAAGCCAAACAGCGGCCGCCTGCGTATTCTGGGGCAGGATCTGGCCCGGTTGTCCGGTCCTCAGCGAGACCGGTTTCGTGCCAACCATCTGGGGTATATTTTTCAGCAGTTTAATCTGCTGCCCTATTTGCCGGTAATGGAAAACGTCACCGCCGCGCTCATTTTCTCCCCTCACAAGCGCAAGCAATTAACCGCTTCGCCCAAACAGGAAGCCGCCCGTCTGCTGGCAGCATTGCAACTGCCGGACGCACTGTGGCAGCAACCGGTGCACCGGCTCAGTATTGGCCAGCAGCAACGGGTGGCTGCCGCCCGGGCACTGATTGGCCGGCCGGCACTGGTGATTGCCGACGAACCCACCTCGGCACTGGATGCCGATAACCGCACCGCCTTTATGGAGCTGCTGTTTGCCGAATGCGAGCACGCCGGCAGCGGCCTGGTATTTGTCAGTCATGACAGCGCACTGGAGCCGCTGTTTTCTCACGTGACGTCTCTTAAGCAACTGAACGGAGCCAACGATGCTGAGCCTGGCCTTTAGCAGCTTGTGGGCACGCCGGCTGACCGCCGGCCTGACGGTGCTGGCCATTGCCATCAGCGTGGTGCTGCTGGTGGGCGTGAACAAGGTACAGAGCGAGCTTAAAAACAGCTTTTCCCGCACCATTTCCGGCACGGATCTGATTGTGGGTGCCCGCTCAGGGCAGATTAACCTGCTGCTGTATTCGGTATTTCGCATCGGCAACCCCACCAACAACATCAGCTGGCAGTCTTATCAGCGTATCAAACAGCACAAGGCCGTGGCCTGGACCATACCGTTATCGCTGGGCGACTCCCATCAGGGCTTTCGTGTGCTGGGTACCAGCGAGGATTATTTTCGCCACTATGGCTATGGCCGTAAACAGTCCCTTGCGTTTGCCGAGGGCCGCCCCTTTGCCGATACCTTTGAAGCGGTCATTGGTGCCGAGGTGGCACGCCGGCTCGGCTATCAGCCCGGTGATCAACTGATCATCGCTCACGGTGCCGGCAACACCTCCTTCAGCCTGCATGAGGATCTGCCCTTTACCCTGGTGGGCATTCTTGAGCCCACCGGCACGCCGGTAGACAAAACCGTGCATGTGCGCCTGGACGGCCTGGAAGCCATTCATCTGGGCTGGTAAAGCGGCCGGCAGACTCACACTCTCACCCATGAGCAGGCCCGATCGCGCGATTTAACCCCCGGGGCCATTACTGCCTTTCTGGTGGGGATGAACAATCCGGTGCAGACGTTTGGCCTGCAACGCAGCATCAACCGTTATCGCGGTGAGCCACTGTCGGCGATTTTGCCCGGCACTGCCCTGCATGAGCTGTGGAGCATGATGAGCATGGCAGAGCAGGCCATTGCGCTGATTGCCCTGTTTGTGGTGGTGGCCGGCCTGCTGGGCATGCTCACCACCCTGCTGGCCGGCCTCACCGCCCGGCGGCGGGAGCTGGCCATTTTGCGCTCACTGGGGGCCGGACCACAACATTTGTTTACCCTGCTGATCCTGGAAGCGGCATTATTAACCCTGCTGGGGCTGATGTTTGGCATGGCGCTGCTGTATGGCATTTTGCTGGTTGCCGCTCCGGCGCTGCAGGCAAGCTACGGCCTGCAACTGCAGCCGGGGCTGCCCTCGGCCAATGAGTGGCGCTTGCTTGGCTGCATCTGGCTGGCGGGCATTATTACCGGCCTGCTGCCGGCGGCACAGGCCTTTCGATACTCTCTTAACGATGGCATGAGCATTAAACAGTGAAACTGATACACACTTTTCTGGGGCTGGTACTGCTGGCCCTGGCCGGTACCACTCTCGCCAATGAATACCAGCTGACCGACTGGAATGATCTCATTCTGCTGGAAGAGCAACTGAATCCGCCACCCATTCCGGCAGTGGATCATGAAGACGAGTTTGCCATTCCACCTCAGCCTGTGGGCAAGGTAGTGCCCGCCATGAACGGCAAAAAAATACGACTGCCGGGCTTTGTGGTGCCGCTGGAAGGCGACAGCGAAACCATTACCCAGTTTTTTCTGGTGCCTTTTTTTGGTGCCTGCATTCATGTGCCGCCACCTCCCACCAACCAGATTGTGTATGTCAATTATCCCAAAGGAGCCAAGGTGGATGATCTCTGGGATGCGGTCTGGGTGGCAGGCACACTCAGCACTGTGTCTGCCAGCAACGACATTGCCGACGCCGCCTACTCGCTGGAAGGCGTCTCGGTAGAGCCTTACGATCTTTAATTCGGCGTTGCTTCGCCAAGCAGAGCCGCCACCAGCTCGGCAGCAGGCATGGCACGGGCCTTTTTTACCCCTGTGCCGGCCCAGTGGGCAGCAAAGTCATGGCAACCTTGCGCCGCTGCCGCGCCATGCAGCTGTTTGGCGGCGTGGTAGGCAACCGGATAGTCAGGCGCCACCGGGGCGTCTGCTGCCTCACCATGTTCAATAAAACGGTTCACCAGCCCCCGGGCCGGCCGGCCCGACAGGGTGCGGGTTAACCGGGTGTTGCCGCCTTGCAGCAGCCGCTGCCGGTAGGCCTCATTGGCCGCCGACTCAGGACAGGCCACAAAGGCCGTGCCCAGCTGCACCGCTGCGGCCCCCAGTGCCTGCATGGCCTGTATATCTGCGCCATCCATGATGCCGCCGGCGGCAATCACCGGCAGCCGGCACTCCGCCACCAGCAGGCGTACCAGCTCACTGGTGGTCAGCTCACCGTCTTCTGCGTCCGGATCAAACATGCCTCTGTGGCCACCTGCTTCTATACCCTGTGCCACCACGCCGTGAATGCCGGCAGCCTCGATGGCGCGGGCTTCTTCAAGACGAGTGGCACTGGCCAGCGTGATCACGCCGGCATGATGCAGACGCTCAATAAAAGACGCCGGCGGCAAACCAAAATGAAAGCTGACCACGGCAGGGCGCAGCTCCAGCAGCAAGGCCTGCATGGGCTCGTTATCATTAAAACTGGTATAAATTTCTTCCAGTTGCGCCGGTGCCTGCCCGCCCTGCTCTGTAAACAGCGGCTGCAAATACGCCAGCCAGGCCGCCTCCACGGCGTCATCTCTTTGCGCCGGCGCATGACAGAACACATTGACGTTAAAGGGATTATCAGTAAGTGCCTGAAGCTGCTCAATCTGCTCACGGGCACTGGCCACCGAGCTTGCACCCAGACCCAGTGAGCCCAGCCCGCCGGCATTGGACACCGCCGCCGCCAGCGCCGGAGTGGATACGCCGGCCATGGGCGCCTGAATAATGTTTCTTTGTTGCAGCAGGGTTTGAATGGTTAACATGCGTGCTCCCGATGGTTTAGTTGTTTCAGCATCCATACATCACAACCGCCATGCTCCGAGGCCACCAAGGGTGCTTCAAGGTGCTGAAAGCCCAGCTGTTCATACAGGTGTATGGCCGCCGTCATATTGCCGAGAGTATCGAGGTAACAGGCGGTAAAACCTCGCTCTGTGGCAAAGGCCAGACAGGCCTCGGCCAGTTGCCGGCCCAGCCCGTGCCCGCGTGCCCCGGGTAATAAAAACAGCTTTTTCAGCTCGCAAATATTCCCCAGCGGCGAAATGCCGGCCCCGCCCACTATTTCACCATTAAGCCGGGCCACAAAATAACGGCTGTTATTCTCCGGACGGTAATGGCGGCTCATACACTGCACTTCTGTATCGCCGGGACCAAAGCCCTCGCCCACCGCGCCAAACTCGGCCCCCACACACTGAATAATACGGCATATGGCCGCATCGTCTGCGGGAGTAATGGACATCACAGATTTCATGTTTTTCTCTCACAAAAATGCCGGAAGATAAACGTAAACAAACCAAAAGGTATCATGGTATCTGCGGCGACAGTATGGCAAACGCACTGATACCCCTGCACTTTATGCTGCCTTACCGTCATTATCATTGCATTGCGGCTATGTTAGGCTGTTTTGTCAGGAAGTTTTATGCAGGCGGCATCTTTGTCGCAACATTCATTCCACCAGCCAAGCGGAGGCCACTGGTGAATCTGACAACCAAAATACTGTTGCCATTAATCTGGCTGCTCTGTGCTATTCCTGCGGGCCTGGTTCAGGCTCAGCAAGCCGGCCAGACAAAGGATAACCCTTCCTATGCGGCGCTGGCTGATCTGCTGGAAAACGAGCAGTCCCGTGAAAAGCTGATAAACGAGCTGCGCACCATGGCAGACGAGACGGCGACCCAGGCTGAAACGGTAGCGGAAGAGGCCTCGGCAGCGTCTTCGTCCAGCCGCGAGCTGGCTCAAACCACACGAGCCATTGCCGAGGGCATTGGTGAACAGTTCACCGCGCTGGCAGAGGTGGTGAATGGTCTGGTAGACGGTCAGGTAGCCAGTGACGAGCAGTTCAGTCTGGCCGGTTTGATGGAAGCCACCCTTAACCTGAGCCTGGTAATAGTGGCAACGCTGCTGGTCTTTATGCTGATGCGCCGGCTGATTGGCCCTTTGCTTTATGCCCGGCTGGATAACTGGGCCCTGCACGGTGCCGGCAACACCCCTGTTATTCGGCGGGTCATTTGCGTGGCCCTCGCCGCTGCGGTGGATGTGGTGATTGTGGGGCTGGCCTATGTGGGCGGCAACCTGGTGGCCACCTTTCTGGTGGGCGAAAGCGGTGAACAAACCACACAGGCCTCTTTGTTTCTGAACGCCTTTATGGTGATCGAGCTGCTGAAAGCGGGCCTGCGCATGTTGTTTTCCCGCCGTTACGATGGCCTGCGCCTGCTGCCCATCAATGCCAGTGAAGCCGCCTACTGGAACCGTCACATGGCACTGCTGATTGGCTTGCTGGGTTATGGTGTTATGGTGGCTGAGCCCCTGATCAGCATTCATATTTCCGCAGCCCTGAGCCAGGGTATAAACACATTACTGATGCTGGCCGCCTTTATGTATGCCGCCATCATTATTCTGAAAAACCGTCGCCGGCTGGCGGGCATTATTCGCACCAAAGCCGAGCAAAGCCCCATGGCCACCAGCAAAATCAGCCTGCATCTGCTGGCTCGTACCTGGCATGTGCTGGCGCTGGGTTATTTTGCCGTGGTGCTGGTGCTGGTGCTGTTAAGTCCGGCCAATGCCCTGCCCTTTGTGCTGTTTGCCACCCTGAAAACCCTGGGCATTATTGTGGTGGGTTTGTTGCTGTCTACTCTGCTGGGCCAGACCATAGGCCGGCGCATTCAGCTGTCACCGGAACTTCGCCGCAAAATGCCGCTGCTGGAAGCAAGACTGAACAGCTATGTACCCAATGCCCTGCGCTTTTTGCGCTTTCTGGTATTGGCAGCGGTTATTTTGCTGTCGTTTAATGCCTGGCACGTCCTGGATCTGGCCACCTGGTATGCCTCGGAAGCAGGCGGTGTGCTGATGGGCCGCATCATTGCCGTGGCCATTGTGCTGGCAGTGGCGGCTGCCATCTGGGTAACCTGTGCCAGCCTGATTGAACACAAGCTCAATCCGGAAACCGGCACCGGCATTCCCTCGGCACGCACACAGACCCTGCTGTCATTGTTCCGTAGTGCGCTGGCGGTGCTGCTGGTCACCATGACGGTGATGATTGCTCTGGCCGAGCTTGGCATTAATATAGGCCCGCTGATTGCCGGTGCCGGTGTGCTGGGTCTGGCCATTGGTTTTGGTGCCCAGAAGCTGGTGCAGGATGTGATCACCGGTATTTTCATTCAGATTGAAAACGCCATGAACACCGGCGATGTGGTCACCCTGGGTGGCATTACCGGCACTGCAGAGAAGCTCAGCATTCGCTCTGTGGGCATTCGCGATCTGAACGGCACCTACCATATTATTCCCTTCTCCAGTGTGGATACGGTGTCCAACTATATGCGTGACTTTGCCTACCATGTGGGTGAATACCGGGTGTCTTACCGGGAGAACATTGACGACGCCATTGCCCATCTGCAAAACGCCTTTGAAGAGCTGGCCGCCGATGAAGCACAAAAGCCCTACGTGCTGGAGGCGCTGGAAGTGGCCGGCGTGGTGGCCCTGGCCGACAGCTCGGTGAACATTCGCGTGCGCATTAAAACCGTGCCCGGCATGCAGTGGGCCGTGGGCCGTGCCTATAACCGGCTGGTGAAAATGCACTTTGAGCAGGCAGGCATTGAAATTCCCTACCCCCAGAGCACGGTGCATTTTGAAGGCAGCCGTCAGGGCGTGGCACCCGCGCTCAAGCTGGAGCAGGCAGGCGAACGCTACAGCGGCTGACTGATAAATTGATGTTACTGACCAAACCGGCTTCGGCCGGTTTTTTTATTGCTGAGCCATGCTCAGAGCGGTTGGAATGGAAACGTCTCTTACGCTGCCGTGATGATGATTGAAATAATCCGTGTATTGCACTGCCATTGCAGGCAATTCGCTCAGCCGGCGGGCCATGTCACGGGTGGCATTTTCAGGCACTGTGCTGCCGCGGCGGTGTGAGCTGCTGCGCTGCAACAGCAAGGTGATCGCTGGCCACTGCTGGCGCTCACGATAGGCTTTTTCCGCATGTAACAGCTGGCCGCCCTGCCACCACAGGGAAGGATCTGCCGCCACATAGCGCTGGTAGCTCTCGGGATAATGAAACAGGGTATGCAGCACAAAGAGGCCACCAAACGAGTGACCCCACAGAGTCTGGCGCTCGGGGTTGACCGCCGCCGCCCGGCCGACGGCGGGCTTTATTTCATCTTCTATCAGTTTCCAGAAGCCATCAGCACCACCGTATTCATGTTCTGTGACTGCATTGGCAGGAACCGGTGTGTAGTCAAAGGTTCGTCCAGTGCGGGCATCGCTGTGGTAGGCAATGGTCACCAGCACGGGCCAGTCGCCTCCCTGCAGCCGGCTCAATCTGCTCTGCGTCAGTCCTTTCAGGGCGGCGGCACCATCCAGCATATACAACACCGGATAACCGCCTTCGGGTGCCGCTGCGGTGGGCAGGCCTATTGTGACCCGGTATTCCCGCCTGCCGTCCCGGGACTGAAAGTCCAGCTGCTGGTAACGGTAGTGCTCTGTTTGAGGTGAGCTGGCACAGGCGGGGGTTAACAGCAGGGTTATCAGCAGTAACTTCCAATAGCGCATGGGTATTTTTCCCTGAATAGATTATAGAAACAAAAAGCTTTGCGAATGATACATAGAATCATTTACTATTACGAAAAATCATATTGATTACGTTTGTAAGGAAACCGGTAATGCAAAAGTATGTATGGCTGCTTGGCAGCTGCGTGTTGGCCACAACGGCTCAGGCCAATGAGGCCTACACCCTGGATGAAGTGCTGGTCACCGCGGAAGAAATTCTCAAACAGGCTCCCGGGGTGTCCATTATTACCGCCGAGGATCTGGCAAAGGCACCGGTCAGTAATGACTTGTCTGAGGTAATCCGCACCATGCCCGGCGTGAATCTCACCGGCAACAGCACCAGCGGCCAGCGCGGCAACAACCGCCAGATTGATATTCGCGGCATGGGCCCGGAAAACACCCTGATCCTGATTGACGGCAAGCCGGTTAACAGCCGCCTGTCGGTACGCTATGGCTGGCGCGGCGAACGGGATACCCGGGGAGACACCAACTGGGTGCCGATGGAAGCAGTAGACCGCATTGAAGTGCTGCGCGGCCCCGCTGCCGCCCGCTATGGCAGCGGAGCTGCCGGTGGTGTGGTGAACATTATTACCAAGGCCATTCCCGAGGAATTTACCGGCTCGGCCACCGCCTATTATGAAATGGCCGAGTCGGACAAAGACGGTGACAGCGAGCGTCTTAACTTTATGCTGGCCGGCCCCCTCTCCGACAAGGTGGGCCTGCGCTTGTCCGGTAATGTCGCCAAAACCGAGCCCGACGCTTGGGATATCAATAAGGGGCATCAGTCTACCCGGGTAGACACCGGACGGGTTGACTACAGCAACACCTTTCCGGCCGGGCGCGAAGGCGTACGCAACCGGGATCTGGCCGCGCGCCTGAGCATTCAGCCGACAGACGCTCATCAGATAGATCTGGACGTGAGTTTCAGCCGTCAGGGCAATATCTACAGCGGCGATACCCAGAACACCAATAATTTTACCGAGGTCGATGGTAACCCGAACAGCACCTCACAACGGGTATTCGACAAACTGGGTGCTGAAACCAATATCATGTATCGCGACACCTATGCTCTCACCCATAAGGGCACATTTGACGCGGGCAACTCCCTTTCTTATGTGCAATATGAACAAACCCGGAATCACCGGCTGAATGAAGGCCTGGCCGGCGGTACCGAAGGGCTGTTTTCTGATGACAGCATGAGCACCTCCAGGCTGGAGCAAATCACCGCCCACAGCAGTATTAATCTGCCGCTGAACACTGCCGGCCTTGAGCAGACCCTCACTCTGGGTGGCGAATGGAAGGATCGCAAGTTCAGTGATGAGAACTCGGTAAGCCAGACCACCACCGAAGGCGGTGATATTGCCGGTCTCACCGGTAACCGCAGCTCACAGGCCAAAGACTACATTGCCTCTGCCTTTATGGAGAGCAATATCAACCTGACCGACAGCACCATACTGACCCCGGGTCTGCGCTACGATTATCACAACATTACCGGCAGCAACTGGAGTCCGTCGCTGAATGCCACTCAGTATCTGAATGAGAACTGGACCCTCAAGGCCGGCATCGCCCGGGCCTACAAGGCGCCCAACCTGTATCAGACCAACCCCGATTATCTGCTCTACAGCCGGGGTAACGGCTGCTGGGGCGGCGGCGGCTCCTGCTACCTGCAGGGCAATGATAACCTGAAGGCAGAGACCAGCATCAACAAGGAGCTGGGCATTGAGTTCACCAACGAAATGGTGGTGGCGGGTGTCACTTATTTCCGCAACGATTACCGCAATAAAGTAGAGGCCGGCACTCGCCCTGCCGGTCAGGCCAGCGGCGGTAACGGGGCCTTTGTTAATTCAGACATCTTTCAGTGGACCAATGTGCCCAAAGCGGTGGTAGAAGGGCTGGAAGGCACATTTAATATTTCCCTCACCCCTGAGCTGGACTGGTCCAATAACCTGACTTATATGCTGCAAAGCAAGAACAAAAGCACCGGTGAATCGCTGTCGGTCATTCCGGAATACACCCTGAACTCCCGCCTGGACTGGCAGGCCAGCGATCAACTGAGCCTGAACACCCATGTTACCTGGTATGGCAAGCAGGTACCCAACAAGCTCGACTTTCAGGGCAAACCGATGGAAGGCGAAGAGCAGCAGCAACTGTCGCCCTACGCCCTGGTGGGCCTGGGTGGCCGCTATCAGCTGACCGATGATTTCAGCCTCAGTGCCGGTATCAACAACCTGTTTGACAAACGCCTGTATCGCAAGGGCAATGCCGTGGGTGTGGGGGATCCGCGCACCATCTATGGTGCCGGTGCCGCCACCTATAACGAGCCGGGCCGCAGCTATTACGCTTCTGCCACCTACCGGTTCTGAGCACACACGTATACAAAAACAGCGCCTCAAGGCGCTGTTTTTTTATGGCTCAAACATCAGCCGCAGGGCGCGTTGTATGCCGATCATCACCACCGAGCTGTGGTCCTCTTCGGGAAAGCAGCGATAGCTGACCCGCTGCGGGCCCAGCTGCTGCTGGCACAGGGCGGCCACGGCGGCGGCGTGGATGAGCATGGCGCGAGTGTTGCGCCGGGCAATCAATTGCTCTCTTGCCGGCCCGTCGGGAATCCAGGGCGCCGGTGTGCCTTCCCACTCGCCGGTGGCAATCAGCACACGGGGGGCCTGACTGGCCTGCAGCTGCTGCAGTCGTTTGGTCAACGCGTCGGGCTGCCACCACACAGAAGGGCTGATGGCGGCAAAGTGGGAAAAGGCATGAGGCTGCAGGCCCAGCGCATTCAGCACAAAATAACCGGCCAGAGAATGGCCGAACAGCATCTGGTGAGCCCGGTTAACATTAAATTCTCGGACAAGCTCGGGGGCCAGTTGCTGGCTGATAAAATCCAGAAATGCCCGGCCGCCGCCGGCGGTATCGGCTTTTACCGCTGCCGAGGGCTCAAAGGTAAAGTCACGGTAACGGAACTCGGTGGCAAACAGGCGCTCGTCACCATGGGCAATGCCCACCACCGCCGCCCGCCCCACCCCGGTGGCATCGGGCCGCCGGCCACTACGCTGAATGGCCTCCACAAAGGTGGAGAACATGGCATTGCCGTCCAGCACATAGATCACCGGCCAACCCTGCGCCGGCGGCGTGCCTTCGGGCAACCAGAGGCTGATTTGATAGTCTATGCCACTGCTGTTTGCCCGGCAGTTCAATACCCGGCTGTTGTTCAGTGACCAGGTCATGCCATGGCCTCATCGTCTATCATCACCTGCATCTGACCCCGATCGCAGTATTCAATGCGAGCCTGCACGCCATATACTTCCGCCAGCGAGGCAGGAGTAATGGCCTGCCCGGGAGTGCCGCTCGCCACCACCCGACCCTGAGCCAGCATCACAATGCCATCGGACCAGCGCGCGGCAATGCTTAAATCGTGCAGCACCACCATGACAATCATCTGCCGCTCCCGGGCCAGTTCCTGCACCAGCCGCATGACCCTGAACTGATGCTTCAGATCCAGCGCGCTGATGGGTTCATCCAGCAGCAGCACCCTGGGGTTGCGCGCCAGCACCTGAGCCAGAGACACCAGCTGGCGCTGGCCGCCGGACAAATGCCCCAGGTTGCGCATGGCCAGCTCAATAATGCCCACCCGCTCCAGCACGCTCACCGCATGCTGCTTGATGGCCTCGCTGCTGTGCAGCCCCTCCATGGGAGAGGCCCTGAGCGCGCTGATCACACTTTCCAGCACATTCAGCGACACCCCCTGAGGCAGAGTCTGGGGCATATAGGTGACGCTTCTGGCCCAGTCTGCCAGCGGCTTGCCTATCAGCTCGGAGCCGTTCAACTGTACTGAGCCCGTCGCTGGCTGCAATCCCGCCAGCGCTCTGAGCAGGGTGCTTTTGCCGGCGGCATTGGGGCCAATCAGGGAATACACGCCGCCGGGACTCAGCATGGGCAGGGTCACGCCCTGCACCACGGCCCGTTTGCGGTAGCCGGTGGCCAGGTTGGTAATAGTCAGACCGTCACTCATGATCGGGCCTCCGGTTTCCAGAAGATCAGCAACAAAAATACCGGCACGCCCACCATGGCAGTGACGATGCCCACCGGCAACAAGACGCCGGGCACCAGCATTTTGCTGGCCGCCGAGGCCAGCGCCATAATCAGCGCCCCGGTCAGCAACGTGCCCGGCAGCAAAAAGCGATGATCCTCACCCAGCAGCAAGCGGGCAATGTGCGGCCCCACCAGACCGATAAAGCCGATGGTGCCCACAAAGGCCACCGAAGTGGCGGCCAGCAGGCTGACCCTGAGCAGCGCCAGAAAGCGCAGCCGCCCCACATGAATACCAAAGCTGCGGGCACGATCTTCCCCCAGCCGCAGGGCGGTCAGCTTGCTGGCAGACAACAGCGAAAACGGCACCACCAGCAGCAATACCAGCGCCATCAGCCCCACATTCTGCCAGTTGGCGCGGGACAGCGAGCCCATGCTCCAGAACACCAGCTGCTGCAGCGCCGCCTGAGAAGAGGCAAACTGCACAAAGGCCACCAGGGCGTTAAACACAAACACCAGCGCAATGCCCAGCAGCACCATGGTTTCCACGCTGCTGCTGCGCAGCCTGGTCATCAGCTGCAGCAGCAGCACAGAGCCAAAGGCAAAAATAAAGGCGTTAAGGGATACCATCCATTCGGCGGCCACAAAGGGCAGACTGATGCCGAGCACGATGGCCAAGGCGGCACCAAATGACGCCGCAGACGACACCCCCAGAGTAAAGGGGCTGGCCAGAGGGTTATTGAGAATGGCCTGCATCTCGGCCCCGGCCAGAGACAGGGCCGCCCCCACCAGCACCGCCATCAGCGCATAGGGCAGACGCACATTCCAGATAATGGTGTGCTGGGCCGGCGACAGCGATGCCGGATCCAGCAGCCCGGCCCACACCTGGGCGGCGGTCATGGCAGAGGGGCCCGTGGTCATGTCCAGCAGCAGGGCGGCGGCGCACAACAGGGTAAGCGCGGCCAGCACCAACAGCCGCCAGCGCACCTTGCCGCGATAGGCAAATAAAATGTCAGCGCGGGCGCTGTGTTGTTCGGTCAGGGTATTCAAGGGCATTACTCTGCAGAAGACAGACTGATCCAGCCGGTGCCCTCATAGGGTACCGCCAGAAAATCCTGATTGATGGTGGCAAGGGTTTGAGCCGGCGCAAGATCGGCAAACACCTCAGGGTGCAGCCACTTGGCCAGCACTTCCACCGCCACTATGTCCAGGGGCGAGTTCAGCAGCTGATGTGCCAGTCCGTATACCCGGCCCTGATGAACGGCGGTCAGATCTTTAATGCCCTGACGTTCGGCCACCCGCTGCAGGGCCGCCTTGGCCTGCTCGGGGCCATAGCCGCCGCCCAGCACCAGGCCGTTGCTTTTTTCCAGCGCAGGGCCGCCGGTGGCGATATACACATCAGGATCACCGGCAATAATGTATTCCAGATTCAGCTTGCCCGAGGCCCGGGTCAGCACGTCTGCGCCTATATTATGGCCGCCCACAAAGTCGATATAGTCCCCTACTCCGCCGGTGCCCGGGGAAAAGCAGCAGTCCTGAGTAATGCCCGCGTGGGCTTCCATAAAGACGCTGGGCTTGTCGCTGCTTTGCTGCAGTTTTTCGGCAATCTGGGCCAGATGCGCATCCCGCAGCGCCAGATAGTCACTGGCCTGCTGTTCGTGGCCGGTCAGGGTGCCCAGCAGCTGCAGGCTGGGGGCCTGATGCTTGAAGGGGTCAATAAAGAAGTCGATAAACACCACGGCAATGCCGGACGCCTCCAGCAGCGCAATCTGATCCTCCGTGGGCCCTCGGCTTAACGACAGCACGGCCACATCGGGCTCGGCGGCCAGCATGGACTCCATATCAAAGCTTTCAGCGGAGCTGGACACCAGCGGCACTTGCTCAATGGCCGGAAATGCCGCCCTGAACTGCTGGTAGTAATGCTCGCCCACCCGGTTGATGTCTTTGGGCCAGCCCGCCAGGTGCTGCACCGGATCATCAGATATCAGCGACAGCGCCAGCAGAAAGCGGCCGTCGTCAATGGCGATGCGCTCTATTTTGCTGGGCAGGGTCACGGTACGACCACGCAGGTCGGTCACCGTTTGCCCTGCCAGCGCCGGTGTGGTGACCAGCATCAGCAGGCAGAGCCAGTGACTCAGTTTTTTAACATACAACATGCTTATTATCCTTGTTAACCGCGCAGGGTGGCACCGCCGTCCACATAGAGATCGTCCATTACTATATGGCCGGCCTGATCCGACAGCAAAAACATCACCGCATTGGCCACGTCCTCGGGTTGCGCCAGTTTGCCCAGCGGAATGCCGGTTTTATAAATATTCGGCAGGCCGGCAATCACCTGTTCAGCGCCGCGCTCGTCGGCCCACATGCCGGTTTGCATGGGCGTCAGGGTAGAGCCGGGTGCCACCGTGTTGCAGCGAATGCCTAGAGGGGCCAGCTCCAGCCCCAGGCAACGCATCAACATGTGGGTCGCCGCCTTGGACGCGCCATAGGCGGCCATGGCGTGCCGCGGTATGCCGGCGGCATTGGAGCCCACTGTCACCATCACGCCCTGCCGGCGCGGGCTCATTACTCTGGCCAGGGCCCGGCACAGATAGAAGACCCCGTCGGTATTTACCGCAAAGGTACGCCGCCACTGCGCATCATCAATGGTGTCTATGGTGCCGGACTGCAGCACACCGGCCACATTGATACCAAAGCCGATGGGGCCCAGCCGCTGTTCAATGTCATCCACCAGGGCGTTGACCGCCACTGAGTCGGTCACATTCAGCGGGCGGCTGTGCACTCGGGGCAAACCGTCAAACTCAGGGGCCACCACATCCGTGGCCACCACTGAGCAGCCGCTGTGATGCAGCAGTTTGACCAGAGCCCGGCCAATGCCGCCGCCGGCACCGGTAACCAGCGCCAGTTTGCCGTTAAATCCGCTCAGCTGCATTTTATGTTCTCCTCGGTGTGGGCCATGACGGCGGCAAGCTCGGGGGCCAGTGCCGCCGAGGCCTGACTGCCGGTCATTTCGGCATGTAAAAAAGGTAATTCAATGGCTTGTACCTGAGTGGCATAGGGTGCCCAGAGGGACGACTGCAGCCAGGGCTTATCACCATGATCCCGGCCGGCCCGCACGTGCAGCAGAGTGCCCGCCAGCGGCTGATGATAGTGCTCCCGCACCCATTTGTTGGTGCTGGTCACCGCCCGCACCACACCATCCAGCGCCGCCTCGGGCAAATTGCCCAGGGTGGTGTCGCCCCGGCGCAAAAACGCCACTACCTTTTCACGGGTGTCGAGCTCTGTGTGCTGCTCCGGATCGTAACCGGCAATGGCCAGCAGGGCGCGCAGCGCCGCCACCGGGCCAGGCTCCGGCTCGGCGCGCCAGCATTCTGCCGGATAGGCATCCAGCAGCGCCACCATGCCCACCGGCCGGCCCAGCTGCTGCAGCCGCACCGCCATGGCCTGGGCGATAATGCCGCCCACAGACCAGCCCAGCAGGTGCACGGGCCCTGTCGGGTAAAGCTCGTTGATACTGTCGACGTAGCGGGCCGCCAGGCTGTTGATGCTGTCATCCAGAGCTTGCTGCGGGTTCAACGCCGGCGACTGCATGCCATACAGAGCACGGCCGGGCAGGCGCTGGGCCAGCTCGCGGTAGTTCCAGGCAATGCCCCCCGCCGGGTGCACCGCAAATACCGGAGGCAGACTGCCCTGCCCTTTCGAGAGTTGTATATAAGGCCCCAGGCCGTCATCAATGCTGAACTGGTGCGCGTCCAGCACGGCCGCCAGCCCCGCTACCGTAGGGTTGGCAAACAAAGCGCCCAGCCCCGGATCCCGCTGCCAGCGGGCTTCTATGGCCAGCAGCAGATGCACCGCCGAGAGCGAGTCGCCCCCAAGAGCAAAAAAGTCATCCTGCCGCCCCGGCAGCGCGGCCAGCTTCAGCTGCTCGGCAAACAGGACGGCCAGCGCCTGCTCGGTGGCGGTTTGCGGCTCGCCGCCGCTGCCGCTGTCGGCTTTGGGTGCCGGCAGCGCCTTGCGATCCAGCTTGCCGTTGGCCGACAGCGGCCAGTGCTCAAGCCAGACAAAGGCCGAGGGCACCATGTAATCCGGCAACCGGCCCGCCAGATGCAGGCGCAGTGCCGCTTCATCGGGCACGGCATTGTCTTTGGCCTGCATATAGGCCACCAGTCTGGGGTTGCCGTCGTCATGGCGCAGCAGCACTTCACCCCGGGCCACGCCCGGTGCCGTGCTCAGGGCGTGGGTAATGTCGCCCAGCTCAATGCGCAGGCCGCGCAGTTTTATCTGATCATCACTGCGGCCCAGATATTCCACCGCCCCGTCCCGGCGAAAACGTGCCACATCGCCGCTGTGATAAAGCCGCTCTCCGGGCGTAAAGGGATTGGCAATAAAACGCTCATTGGTGAGCGCCGGCTGGCCCAGATACCCCCGGGCCAGCTGCACCCCGCCCAGATACAGATCGCCGGCCACGCCGGGCGGCTGGGGCCGAAGCTCGGCATCCAGCACATACAGCTGGGTGTTCCACACCGGAAAGCCAATGGGCACGGAAATGCTGGTGTCGCTGCGGCTCGCCTCCCACCAGCTCACGTCCACCGCCGCTTCCGTGGGGCCGTAAAGGTTGAACAAGCGGGCCGACAGCCGCTGATGAAAGCGGTCCCGCAGGCTGGCGGTCAGGGCCTCGCCACTGACAATTACCCGGCGCAGGGAAGCATGCTCACCGCCGGGTGTGGCGAGAAAGGCCGCCAGCATGGAGGGCACAAAGTGCAGCGTGGTAATGCCCTCTTCATCAATAAGCCGGGCAATCTGCCGCGGATCCTGATGGGCCTCGGGGGGCGCTATCACCAGACAGGCCCCGCTCAGCAAGGGCAAAAAGAACTCCCATACCGACACATCAAAGGTGGCGGGGGTTTTCTGCAAAATGCGCTCGCTGGCATCCACCGCAAAAAAGTCCTGCATCCACAGCAGCCGGTTGACGATGGCTTTGTGCTCCACCACCACCCCCTTGGGCTCGCCGGTGGAGCCGGACGTGTAGATCACATAGGCGGCATCCTGCGGCTTTGGCCGCTGAGCCAGCGCCGCTGTGCTGTGCTGAGGCCAGCTGCAGGGCGCCAGTGGCTGCCAGCGGGAAAAACGTTCGGTCTCATCGGTCAGTATTCGGGCCGGCCGGGCCGAGTCAAGAATGCGGTGCAGACGTTCGTCGGGCTGGCTGGCGTCCAGCGGCAGATAGGCCCCGCCGGCGCGCTGAATGGCCAGCAGGGCAATCACCAGCTCAAAGGAGCGCGGCAGCGCCACCGCCACCAGCGACGACGGCGGCAGCATCAGCGCCAGTGCCCGGCTGCGTTGCTCCAGCTCGGCGTAACTCATGCGCTCGCCGTTAAACACCAGCGCCGTGGCCCCGGGGGTGGCCGCCATTTGGGCCTCGAAGAGCGCCACCAGTGTGGTGTCGGGCACGGTATGGGCCGTCTTGTTTACTTCAAGAGAATACCGCGCCTGCTCGGCGGGGGTGGCCAGGGGAATGTCCTGCAGCCGGCCATTGTGCTGCCATACCGACAGTGCCGCCTGCAAAAAGGCCGGCAGCCGGACGCTGTGATCCGCCACGTCTTGCTGGCTGTAAAGGCGACCATTGGCTTCAATTTCAAGGTGCAGGCTGTCCTGGCCATTGCCCCGAAAGCCCAGGGTCAGGTCGTCCACCGGCCCCGTGCTTAAAATGTGCAGTTCGGCCTGCATGCCCTTTAGGGTAAAAGGAGTGTAAAAGGGCTGCACATTGATCAGCGGCCCGTGCAGCCGGCGCTGGCCGCCAATCAGGCCCAGGTCCCGGCGCAGCTGCTCACCCCGGTAGCGGCCATGGCGGCGGCCCCGGGTCAGCTCCCGCACCGTGTGGGGCAGAAACTCGCTCAGGGCCTCATTTCCCGCTCGCAGGGCCAGCGGCAGTACGTTCATCACCATGGCGGGCAGGCGCGCCGCCTTGCTGCCCAGGCGGCCCATATAGGGCACGCCCACCACCACTTCCGCGGCCTGATCGCTGTGGCGGCGGCAATATTCGGCGGTCAGTGCGGTCAGCACATCGGGCCAGGGCAGCTGCCGGGCCTGACACAGGCTTAACAGCTGAGCACGCAGCTCATGGCCCAAAGGCACTCTGTGCCGGTGGCAGGCATGCACAGCCGCATGGGGCTGAGGCTCGCCGGCAAGGGTGGCCGGCGGCGGCAACGCAGCCAGGGTGTCTGTCCAGTAGGCCTGATCCCGGCGTCGGCGTTCGCCGTGCTGGTAGTCCTGATCTTCCTGCCATACCGGCAGCCAGGGCGCAAAGGGCTGGCTGCGGTCGTCACCGGCATAAAGGGCACTGACCCGCTCGCAGAACAGCGCCATGCCATAGCCGTCGTTCACCAGATGGTGCGCCCGCACATACCAGGCGTAACGTCCCTCACCCAGCAGATACAACCGCTGGCAGGCCAGTTTGTCCTGGCAGGGGTCCAGCGGCCGGTTCACATCCGCCAGATAATGCTGCTCGGCGGCTTGCGGCTGATCACGCATATCAATTACGTTCAGCCAGGGCGTGTGCGCGGCGTCGGGCCACTGCAGCGGACCCTGGGCAAAGCGCAGCTGCAGACTGGTGGCCTCCCTGGCGGCCTGATTGGCGGCCTGCTCAAAGGCATTCACATTCAGCTCACCCTCAAGATAAATGACATGGGCGGTGTTAAAGGCCGGATTGTCCGGTGCCAGCTGCTGGGCAAACCAAAGTCCCTGCTGGGCTTCGGTCAGGGAATAATGATGGCCTGACATTATCAGGCACCGCCCTGCTGACGCTGCACCTGCTGCCACCAGCCATCGAGCGTCGGCGTTTCCGCCAGATCGGCAAAACGCAGCCCCAGGCCGGTTTTGTTCCATTCCACCGACAGGTTAAAAATGCGCATCGAATCCAGCCCCCAGTCCAGCAGGTTGTCGTCGTTGTACAGTTCATCAGGGCTTTCACCCAGAATGGCGGCAATATCGCTGCGCATACGCTCCAGGGTAAGGGGTGCTTGTTTGCTCATTTCAAAGGGCCTTTAACAGTTGTTCTGTGGTCATGGGCACACCACAGGTGCGGGCAATCCAGTGCAGGGCCGACATCTGATCCTCACGGCTGAAGTCGGCCACGGCGTCGGCGGCAATAAAGGGTTCTATGTCCAGCTGAAACGCCTCGGCAATGGTGGCGGTGCAGCCGATATGGGCATATACCCCGGTCACCAGTAATTGATCCCGCCCGCGCACCCGCATCAGGGTTTCCAGGTTGCTGCGCTGAAAGGCGCTGTAGCGGTGCTTGACCAGCACATGATCGTCCGGCTGGGGAGCAAGCGCCTCGATAATGGCTTCATGCTCGGGTGCGCGGCTCATGCCCGGCCCCCACAAATCGGCCTGCAGGCCACGGTCGCAACGCTGCTGATTGCCTTTCTGGGCGGTGTAGAACACCGGGATCTGCCGTGCCCGGCAATGGGCAATCAGGGCAGCGATATTGGCAATGGCCGGTGCCAGCGGCGCGCCGGCGGCATTAAAGGGCCGCAGAAAATAATGCTGCATATCGTGCACCAGCAGCGCCAGCCGGCCGGCCTCGGGCTGCCAGCGGGCACGGGCCTCGGGCAGCTCGTGGGCGGTGGGTTGGGCATAGTCGGAAATAACGGGAAGTCCCATCAGCCTTGCTCCTCGGTTTGTTCCAGATAACGTTGGCGCAGCCGGGCGCGCAGCTCCCGCCGGCTGATTTTGCCCACGGCCGTGGTATCAAAGGCGTCGGCAAACACAATTTGATCCGGCACCTTAAAGGCCGCCAGCCCCTGCTCGCGCACCCATTTTTTCAGCTCCACCGCCCGGGGCGGCTGCTCTCTTGCCATGACAAAGGCGCAGCTGCGCTCGCCCAGATACTCATCGGGAATGGACACCACGGCGGCGTCAAATACTTGTGGGTGACTCAGCAGATAGTCTTCTATTTCTTCGGCGGAGATTTTTTCCCCGGCGCGGTTAATATGATCCGTGGCTCGGCCCTGCACCACCAGATAGCCTTCCGGTGTGCGCTTGACGATATCGCCGGTGCAATAAAAGCCGTCTGCGGTAAAGCTTTTGGCGTTGGCCGCCTCGTCGTTGTAATAACCGCGAATGGTGTAGGGCCCCTGCACCTGCAGGTGTCCGGCTTCGCCTTCCGCCACCGGCTCGCCGTTATCGTTCACGATGCGCACTTCGTCATCGGGGCTGATGGGCCGGCCCTGAGTGTTGAGAATCAGCTCGTCACTGTCGTTCAGGCGGGTATAGTTGACCAGGCCTTCGGCCATGCCAAACACCTGCTGCAGGGTACTGGGCAGCGCATTTTGCAGCCGGCGGGCGGCTTCCGGCAGCAGCTTGGCCCCGCCCACCTGCATCACTTTCAGGCTGGAAATATCATGGGGGCTGTGACCGGCGGCATCGGCCCACAACAGCGCCAGCGGCGGCACCAGCCCTACACAGGTGACCTGTTCCCGTTCAATCAGGGCAAAGGCGGCAGCGGGCTCGGCGCTGTCGCTCAGCACCACTGTGGCCCCCGCATGCAGGGCACCCAGCCAGCCCGGTGAGCTCATGGGAAAGTTGTGGGCCGCCGGCAGCGCCACCATGTAGACGCTGTGCTCATCAATGCCGCACAGCGCGTTGCTGGCACGAAACGAGTAGATGTAATCGTCGTGCGTGCGGGGAATCAGCTTGGACAGACCGGTACTGCCACCGGACAGCTGCAAGAAAGCCACGGACTGAGGATCGAATCCGGCGGGCAACAGGCTGGTGTCTCCTGCCAGCTGCTCCAGCGCAATATAGTCATGCCCCTCGCCGGCCATCACCACCTTCAGCTCAGGCAGAGTCCGGCCCAGCCCGGCGGCCAGGGTGGCATAGTCAAAACCGCCGTAGTGACGTCCGGCAAGGTAGGCGCTGGCCCCGGCCTTTTTGGCAAAATGAGTGACTTCGGTAATGCGGTGGGCCGGCAGCGCATACACAGGGATAAGCCCGGCATAAAACAGGCCGCACACCACAGGAATAAACTCCGCCACATTACCGAACTGCACTATCACTCTGTCGCCGGGGTTCAGCCCCAGTGCCAGCAGGCCGGCCCCGATGCGACAGGCTTCCCAGTCAAGTTCACCGTAGCTGATGCGGGTGTCGCCGGCCACCACCGCCACCTTGTGGCCAAGCCGTTCGGCGCGCTCACGCAAAAAGGCCGGAAAGGTTTCACCGCGCCAGTAGCCGGCAGCCTTGTATTTCTGCTCAAGGGCGGCAGGCCAGCGCTGGCTGAGCGGGACGTTAGTCATGGTGTTGTTCCTCAAATTCAAGTTCATCGTCCACCCCCAGGGCGTTAAGCAGGGCGCGGAATTTGGCACCGGTTTCGGCTACCTCCAGCTCGGGTTCGGAGTCGGCCACTATGCCGGCACCGGCAAACAGCCGCAGGCTATTGGCCTGCACATGGGCGCAGCGAATGGCCACATACCAGTCACCGTCGCCGGCGTCATTTACCCAGCCCACGGCACCGGCATAAAAGCCCCTGTCGACCGGCTCCAGACGGGAAATGGTGTCCAGCGCCTGCTGGCGGGGGGTACCGCATACCGCCGGCGTGGGGTGCAGCAGGCCGGCCAGGGTAGCCACAGAGATGCTGTCGTCTTTCAGGGTGCCGCTAATACGGGTGCCCAGGTGCCACATGGTGTTGGTGGTATAAAGGGACGGGCTGTCCGGTACATCCAGCTCGCTGCACAGCGGTGCCAGCGCGGCTTTAATGGCATCCACCACATAGGCGTGCTCTTCCAGATCCTTGGTCGACGCCGACAGGGAACGGGCGGCGGCGACATCTTCCTCTGCATTGGCACGGCGGCGAGCCGAACCGGCCAGCGGATGAGATACTATGGTGCGTCCCCGCCGGGAAATCAGCAGCTCCGGGCTGGCTCCCACCAGCCAGGCCGGCGGTGCATTGGTGGCCACCGGCACCGGCAGCACATAGGTGGTGACACTGGCATCCTGCTCCAGCCGGGCGGCCAACGCCAGCGGATCCAGGCTGGCCGCGGCCTGCAGCTGCAGACTGCGCGCCAGCACCGCCTTGCTGAGTGTGCGCCCGTCTATGCCGGCCACACAGTGGGCCACCATGCTGGCATAGTCCGCCGCCGGCGGCTCTGCCCGGGCTTCATTCACCAGGGGGGCCAGCGGCGTCACCGGCTCTTCACCGGCCACTAACTCGGCGGGTTGGTAGAGAGCATCATCGGCAAAGGGATCAAAGGGCAGCGCACCCACCAGCAGGGTCGGCCCAGTGCGGCGGGTGCTGAAAAACGCACTGACCCGCTGGCTCAGGGTCTGGGTGTTGCCTGCGGGCAGGCAGGCCAGACAACCCTGTGTCTGCAGCTGCTGCTTTGGGCCACGCAGCACAAAACGATAGCGGCGCTGTTCGGCAGTAGCCAGAGCGTCGGTAAAAGGCAGGCGGTTTATCATGGCGATACTCCCGGGGTTTCTTGAATGGTGTCTGCCGACGAATAGCGCCACACGGCAATGGCCAACAGCATAAGTAATATCAGTACCAGCACATAGGGCGCACCCGGTGCAATGCGGTATAACAGGGTGCCAGCCAGGGGCCCCACTATCATCGACAGCCCCTGCATGGAGGCCACCATGCCGGCGGCGGCGCCCTGCTCATGGGCTTGCACACAGTTGGCGGTAAGTGCCTGCACCGCCGGCCGCACCATGCCCATGCCAATGCCGGCCAGGCCAAAGGCCGCTAGCATGGGAGTGGCGCTTTCCAACAGGGCCACGGCACCAAAA
Source organism: Oceanimonas sp. CAM02 (assembly GCF_032842915.1). Classification (NCBI taxonomy): domain Bacteria; kingdom Pseudomonadati; phylum Pseudomonadota; class Gammaproteobacteria; order Aeromonadales; family Aeromonadaceae; genus Oceanimonas; species Oceanimonas sp. CAM02. Next base: position 119,561 of record NZ_JAWJBK010000030.1, on the reverse strand, counting down.
CCGCTGCCTGCCAGCACAGCGCCCAGTAACAGCCAGCGCTCGGGGGGCCAGGTTATGCGCATCATCAGGCTTTGAGAGCAAATCAGGCCGGCACCCACAGCGGTAAGGGCATAACCGGCGGTTTTGGCTCCTTCACTCAAGGACAGCTGCATTCGATCCAGCACCAGGAAGCCGACCGTTGCCTGGGTGATGGCCACCGCCATCATGGCGGCAAACACCGCAAACAGCGGCAGCCGAAGCCGGGCGTCAAGCCAGCCCACCACAGGGCCGCTGCCCTGCCCCGGCTTGCTGCGGGTCTTATTGCCGGATGAGTTACCGGCATAGGTTTCCGGCAGTTTCCAGGCAATCAGTACCAGCGCCAGCACCGGCATGGCCGCTGCGGCATATAAGGACCAGGCAATGTCATACAGGGCTATCCAGCCCGCCACCACAGGGCCGGCCACCAGACCCACCGCATTGGCCGCGCCCAGTTTGGCCATGGCCGAGGCGCGATGTTGTGGCACCACCTGATCCGCCACAGAGGCGGCGGTAATGGCGGGCACGGCCGCATAAAACAGCCCCACCAGGGCGCGGCTGCCTACCAGAATAAGCAGTGACAGCGCCATGGCCGGCGGGCTGGTCAGAGCCAGGTCGATGGACCAGGCCATCAGCACATAGGTAACGGCATAGGCACTGAGGGAGATAAGCAATACCCGCCGCCGCCCGACCTTGTCACTGAGTTTTCCCCAGCGCCGGGCTGCCAGCATCCAGAGCACGCCACCCACGGTGAGTGCCAGCCCCCCGTGCCAGTCTGCCAGGCCAAGCAGGCGCACCACAGGGCCTACCACGGCCACAAACGCCATGATGGCCATGGTGCCAACCAGAGCTACAACATTAAGCACCCACAACTGAGGTGCAGTAGAAGGAGAAGTCATTACCGCTATGTATCCGAACAGTGAATGTGTGGTCCTGCCTGATGCAGGCCAGTGGGGTAGAAACTTAAGATATTCAAAACTCAAAAGCAAATGATATTTACTTGCATTAGTTTGATAAAGTGAGCAAGCTATTGAACTTTTCCGGCGTTACTTACTTTTGTCACTACTTTTTTCTTACAGGAGTTTCTGCATGTTCAGACACGCATCCCATCGCGGTTTACGGCTGCGCCATACCTTTGCTCTTTCTCTGCTGGCAGCCGCCATCGGCACCACCACCCCGGCGCTGGCCGCGCCAGAGGTGGCCCGCTCGGTAAAAGTGGACGAACGCGTCTATGAAATTGCCTTTAACCCCGCCAATCAGGCGGTGTATGCCGCCGTCACCGGCCTGGGTAACGACAGTGAGCAAAGCGTCAGCCCGGGCATAGTGGTGCTGGACGCCAACACCCTGGAGCAGAAAACCAAAATTGAAACCGGCGAAATCACGCCCTTTGGCTTAGGGATCAACGCTCAGACCCAGAAAATCTATGCCGTTGACACCCGTAAGGGGCTGGTCGGTGTGTATGATCTGAAAACCGGCAAGGAAGTGGCTGTTATCGAAAACAGCGGCAATGAGTCCAATCACCTGCGCCAGGCCGTGGTGGATGAAGGCACCAACAAAATCTATATCAGTGCCTTTGGTGGCATAGAGCGGGACGGCAAAAAAGGCCCGGCCAGCGCTGTTTGGGTGATTGACGGTGCCACCGACACGCTGGAGTCCGTTATTGTGTCTCCGGTGCAGTCTGCCGCCGGTCTGGCGCTGGATGCCGGCAAGCAGCGTTTGTATGTGGCTGACCTGAGCAACAGCAAAATTGCCGAAGTCGATATTAAGACCCAGAACGTACTGCGCACCTTTGACTCTGTCAGCCCGGAAGGTGACGCCAAGGCTCAGCCTTTTGACACCATCAACCTGGCCATCGATACCAAAAACAACGTGCTCTATGCCATTAATCAGAAGTCCGGCGGTGTGTCACTGATCGATCTCAAAAGCGGCAAGGTAACCAAGACGGTAAAAACCGGTGACGGTGCCCTGAGCGCCCGGGTTCACCCGCAAAGCGGCGATCTCTATGTGGCCAACCGCAACGACGGTACTGTTTCTGTGGTGGACGCCGACACTCACTATGTAACCGCCCATCTGTTCACCGGCGTGCGCCCCCAGACCCTGGCCATTGATCCGAAAACCGGTCAGGTTTATGTGAGCAACAAAGCCAAAGGCAAGGGCCGTCAGGCACCCAAGGATGCACCGGTACCGGTGGAAGCGGCCGGCAACACTGTTACCCTGATCACCCCCTGATATGTTGTTCAGGCCCGGACTGGCCAACGTCTGTTTTATTGGCGGCCGGTTTGACAGGAACCAGCTGGCAAAGGCAGACACCGGCCGGCTGGGCTTGAACAAGGCTTCTGCCAAACGCCGGGCCGAGTTTATGGCCGGCCGCCGGTGCGCTGCTGAAGCACTGTACCGGCTGGCAGGGGTTCACCATATGCCGGCCATCGGGCCGAAGCGTGCTCCTGTGTGGCCGGCCGGGTTTATCGGCAGCATCAGCCACAGCGACACCCATGCCGCTGCCGTGGTGGCCCGAACACGGGACTATTGCGCGCTTGGCGTGGATATTGAGCCCTGCCTTGCCAATGACAGGACCAGCGCGCTGATCCCTGCCCTGCTGACCGCCGATGAGCAGACCCGGCTGACCGGGGCCTGTCTTGGTGAGCAGCTGACCCTAGCGTTTTCCTTAAAAGAAAGTCTGTACAAGGCGCTGTATCCGCTGACGGGAACACAGTTTTACTTTCAGGATGCGGAAGTGGTGGCGGCCAGTAACGGCCGTGCCAGAATGCGGCTGCTGACCAGTCTCAACAAGCACTGGCCGGCAGGTACAGAAGTGACAGCAAGATACTGCCGCCATGGGGAGCACCTGATAACACTGGTGGCCATAGCGGCAGAAAAGTCAGGCGCTTAAATCGAAACGATCGGCGTTCATCACCTTGGTCCAGGCGGCCACAAAGTCGTGCACAAACTTGACTCTGTTATCGTCCTGGGCATATAGCTCGGCATAGGCACGAAGCACCGAATTGGAGCCAAACACCAGGTCTACCCGGCTGGCGGTCCACTTGACGTCATTGCTTTGCCGGTCCCGGATTTCATAATGATCTCCCGCCGGCTGCCAGCGGTAATTCATATCGGTGAGGTTCACAAAAAAGTCATTGGACAGGGTGCCCGGCCGGCTGGTTAACACACCGTGTTTGCTGCCACCGTGGTTGGTGCCCAATACCCGCATGCCGCCGATCAGCACCGTCATTTCCGGAGCAGTCAGCCCCATCAGTTGGGTTCTGTCGAGCAGCAGCTCTTCCGCATTCACCGCATAGTCTTTTTTCAGCCAGTTACGGTAGCCATCATGCACCGGCTCCAGCGGTTCAAAAGACTCCACATCCGTCATGTCATCGGTGGCATCGCCCCGGCCCGGCGAAAATGGCACTTCCAGCTGCACACCCCCTGCCGCGGCGGCCTGCTCTATGCCCACATTACCTGCCAGAACAATCACATCGGCCAGACTGGCACCGCTGTCGGCGGCAATGGGTTCAAGCACACTCAGCACCTTGTTCAGCCGCGCCGGCTCATTGCCTTCCCAGCTTCGTTGTGGCTCAAGGCGAATACGGGCACCATTGGCACCGCCGCGCATATCCGAGCCACGGAAGGTTCTGGCGCTGTCCCAGGCGGTGGATACCAGCTCGCTGATAGTAAGCCCGCTTTTGGCGATCTTGTCTTTAACATCCTGCACATTGTACCGGGTGGGGCCGGCGGGCACGGGATCCTGCCAGATCAGGGTTTCTTTGGGCGCATCCGGGCCAATATAACGGGTGCCGGGTCCCATATCGCGATGAGTGAGCTTGAACCAGGCCCGGGCAAACACCTCGGAGAAGTAAGCCGGATCCTGATAAAAGCGCTCGGATATTTTACGGTAGGCCGGATCCACCTTCATCGCCATGTCGGCGTCTGTCATCATGGGGTTATGACGAATGGAAGGATCCTCAACGTCCACCGGTTTATCTTCTTCCTTGATATCCACCGGCTCCCATTGCCAGGCCCCCGCCGGGCTTTTTACCGATTTCCATTCATGGTTAAGCAGCATCTCAAAATACCCGTTATCCCATACGGTGGGATGGGTAGTCCAGGCACCTTCCAGACCGCTGGTCACGGTATCACGGCCAATGCCACGGCGAGTGTGGTTGTTCCATCCCAGACCCTGCTCCTCCGGACCGGCAGCCTCAGGCTCGGGGCCAAGCTCGGCGGCATTGCCGTTGCCATGGGTTTTACCCACCGTATGGCCACCGGCGGTCAGCGCCACGGTTTCTTCGTCGTTCATGGCCATACGCTTGAAGGTTTCTCGTATGTCATGGGCAGTTTTCTGCGGATCGGGCTTGCCGTCTACCCCTTCCGGGTTGACATAAATCAGCCCCATCATCACCGCTGCCAGCGGGTTTTCCAGATCCCGCTCGCCGGAATAACGGCTGTTTTCGCTGCCGCTGGGTGCCAGCCATTCTTTTTCCGCTCCCCAGTAAATGTCTTTTTCCGGATGCCAAATATCTTCCCGGCCAAAGGCAAAGCCAAAGGTCTTGAGGCCCATGGACTCATAGGCAATGGTGCCGGCATAAGTGATGAGATCTGCCCAGCTCAGCTTGTTGCCATACTTTCTTTTAATGGGCCACAGCAGCCGGCGGGCTTTATCGAGGTTGGCATTGTCGGGCCAGGAGTTAAGCGGGGCAAAGCGCTGGTTACCGGTGGCAGCACCACCACGGCCGTCGGCAATGCGGTAAGAGCCGGCGGCATGCCAGGACAGCCGTATCATCAGGCCGCCATAATGGCCCCAGTCGGCCGGCCACCAGGGCTGGCTGTTGGTCATTAACTCGGTGAGATCTTTTTTAAGAGCAGCAAAGTCGAGGGTTTTTACCTGCTCGCGATAATTAAAACCGCTTTCCATGGGATTGGTTTTGCTGTCGTGCTGGTGAAGTATGTCGAGATTCAGAGCCTTGGGCCACCAGTTCATGTTCGACTGGCCAACCTCGGTAACGGCACCATGCATAACCGGGCATTTCTTGGCTGACATCATTTTTCTCCTTATGTGTGGCAGCAACCTGGCCACCAACAGCGTGTAGGGTTCGACTAATACTATTGACCAGAACTCACGGTTTTTATAATCGTTTGGCTCTGTTTTTTTGATTAGTTTTGACGATTAACTTACAACAGGCATTAAAAAACCGGCTGATGCCGGTTTTTTAATTTACAACGCAACCGTTATTGCGGACGGTGCAGTTTGTCGGGGCTCAGGCGCGGGCTCCAGGGCAAACCGTCGTTCTGCCAGCCGTTCACCAGCCTGAAACCGGCCTGTTCACCAGACTTGATACTGTCACCCTGAAAGCCATGCACCACATAGTGAGCATTGGTAAAGCCATGCTCCTGCAAGAATTCGGCACTGGGCAGGCCCCGCTCACTGCCGGAGCGGCACATGGTAATGATGGTGGCGGTTTCATCCAGACCACGCTCCGCCAGGGCTGCTTTTACCTGCTCTATAAACTGCGGGTTGCGGTATAAACGGAACCGTTGCTTGTCTTCATCCCAGACGCTGCGGTCCACCAGCAGATAAGGCACGTTCAGATCCACTTCATTGGTGCCCCCCACAAACATGATCTCCACCGGATCACGCACGTCCAGCAACAACACCTGCTCATTGTCGCGGTTCAGCTCATAGGCTTGTTTGGCGCTCAGGCCCAGCTCATCGGCCCCGGCATAAACAGGCAGCGCCATGCTCACTGCCAGCAGCGCCGGTGTTAAACGTTTCCACATGCTTGTTCTCCTTATTAAAAGCTGAATACCCGTACATCCTCTGCCGTCATCATGGCAGCCATGTTGGCTGGCGTGGCCACGTCAACCTGCTCGCGCAGATCAGCCTGAGTATATTCACTGTTGGGCAAATAAAGTGCGCACACGCTCACCTTGCCCCCTCCTTGCTGCAACTTGTCCATCAGTTGTTCCGGGGTCACATTGTTGGGCTTCAGCGGCGCACTGCTGTACCCGTTAATAGCCAGATCTCCCGCTTTATCACACAGCAGTACGTTTACGCTACTGCCCTGCTGTTGCATGGCATTACCCAGTACCATGGCCATGCCCTGCACCTGAGAGGCAGCACTGGTGACCAGCAGTAATACCTTTGACTCCGCTGCCTGCGCCGCGCCGGCGGCCGTGATGCCGGCACCCAGTGCCAGCGCGGCCAGTGTTTTTCTTCCCTTTGTCATGATGCGCTCTCCTTTTATTAAGATGATACTAATATAAGGTAATTCTTATGTATCTGTAAAGCTCATTGGCCATAACGTATCAATATCCGGTCATCTCCAGATAACCCCGGCCAAGGGGCGCACCGCTGTCGGCATCTGTCACGCTGACCGCCCCCTCCCAATAGGGCACCGAAGTATGCATCCAGCGATTGGGATGGTGAGCGCTGACAGACAGCGTCAGCTGTTGTTCCGGCAGGGTGAGCCGCCAGTGCACCGGCACGTGCCGGCCGGCGACGCCGGCGTTTTTCAGGGGCGTCAGCGTTATACTCTCTGCACTCAGCGGCATAATCTCCCCGTCCGGGCTGATCCAGCTGCCGGACAGATAATCGCTGTGATTGTCGCCCCTACCCCGCAGACGAAAGGCCATCAGCTTGTAGCCGCTGTTCAGATGCAGGGAAAACCAGTCCCAACCAGACTGCTTTTTACTCAGCAGCTGACTGCTCCATTCCCGTTCCAGCCAGGCCTCGCCATTCACGGAAACCGACTCGCCGTTCAGCCACACCCGGCCACTTGCCCGGTAAAAGGGCTGACTGTAATACATGGAGCCCTGGCCATTGGCAGACTTCTGGCTGAAACCCTTGATGCCATGACGTACCAGCGGGCCGCTGGCTTCAAGCGTCAGCTCATAGCCAAAGTCGTCCTGTCCGTCTTTGGCTTCGGCCGAGAGTTGTAGCCGGTCCAGTGCATCCTCGGTGGTGCCCAGACTTTCCAGCTGCCAGTTATCCAGCCAGGCCCGAAACGGCTTGGCAATAACGCCGGCCTGATGATCAGCACGAACCACATCAGTCCCCCTCGCAAAGCGCTCGGCCGCCCTGTGCTGCTCGCCCCGAGACAGCGCCATGTGCGCCATCCAGATCTGCTGTGCCGCCCAGGGGCTGTCCGGCGTTGCTGTGTTTACAGGCTGCTGCGCCTGACGAAACAAGGTCCACTGCAACCCCAGGGGCTCGCCCCGCTCGTCTTCAAGATTGGCCGTGAGATACCACCACTCAATACGAAACCCTGTGTGCGGGCCGTGATCGGCAGGAAAATTCAGGGACATGCCGGCATGGGCCTGGGTATATCCCTCGCTGGCTGCTCCCAGACCGGCAAAGCCGGCATCATTGGCAGTGGTCTCCCTGCCGGCATCGCAGCCGTTCACAATCAATAACCCGCACAGCAGGAAGAGGGTAGCTGCGGCTTTAGCCGGCAGAGCCTGGGCAACAGGCTTGAAATACTTCATGAGTTTTCTTCCTCCGCCAGCAGCGCCACCAGCACAGCCATCATCAGGGTCACCGCCATTTCGCCGGGAAACAGATGCAGTGGCAGCCGCCAGCCAAAAGCCGCGACATTAATACCCCACACCAGACAAGCGGTAATGGCTATCCCCAGCGGAATAGCCAGCAGCCCGGTAGTCAGCGCCAGGCCGGCAAGCTGGGCCAGCTGAACCGCCAGCAACCGGTGCCGGGACACCCCAAAAGCCTGAATGGTGGCCAGACGCCGGCGCAAGGCCCCTGCCTGGGCCAGCAGGGTGGCCAGCAGTGCCAGTGCCGCCACCGCCAGAGTGAGCGCATTCAGCGCCCTGGTAATGGCAAAAGTGCGCTCAAAAATGGTGGTGGCGGTCTGTTTCACTGCTCGCTGATCCTGCACTGTTACATTAAAACGCTCGCTCAGTTGCCGGCGTGGTGGACCGGCCCGGGCACCGGGCGCAAGCACGATACCCATGGCCTCAGGCGGCACGCCAAACCACTGCTGCACCTGCGCCGTGGTCAGCACCAGCTCACCTCTCGGGTTACCGTAGTCCGGGTAAATGCCTGCCACCGTTACCGTTTTTATACCGCCGGGCACCGCCATGGTCAGCCGGTCGCCGGTTGTAATGCCTTCACGCCGGGCCAGCTGCTCGTTAATAAAGGCCCCTCCCCGTTGCAAACCCTGCCAGGCGGCCTGACGCTGCTCAGGCGACAGCAGAGGCCAGCGGGCCACCAGCACCGGTGCCGGCGGTCACTTCAAGCAATTCGGTCTCGGCACGGGCGGTGGTGAGAATGGTCTGCACCTCGGGCCGCTGGCCAAGCCAGGCATGAATGCGCTCAAACTCCGCTGCCGGCAAGCAGCAGTCCGCCCAGCGTGACACCCATACCGCCCAGCCAGTAATGCCAGGGCAGGCTGAGTCCGGCACTGACATTGGCGTCATACAGACTTTGCAGGGTGGCCGCCACGTCCGGCTGCAGACGGCCGGCCAGCCAGACCCCACTCACCAGCCCTGCCACCGCGCCGAGCAGCCCCAGCAGCAACAGCTCCAGTGCCAGCAGGCCGGTTAAGCTGCGGCAAGGCACCCCCAGCGCCCGCAGGGTGCGCAATAAGCCCAACCGCTGCTCCAGCGCCAGCCCCAGCGCCGCCTGCACAATAAACAGCCCCACCACCAGCGCCAGCAGCGCCATGGCGGTGAGATTAAGATGAAAGCTTTGGGTCAGCTCGCCGGGGCCGGGCCTTGTGATCTGCCTGAAACCGGCCGGTACCTGCTCAAAACGGCCAATCAGGGCGGTAATCTTATCCCCGGCCTGCAGTAACTGCGCCGCAATGGCCATGTCCATCACCGCCATATTGGGCGGCAGCCCGGAGTCCGCGACCATGGGCGGCAACACAGTGCCATTTTGCAGCCTGGCCACCTCACCCAGCTGCACCTGGGTATCTGGTGCCAGCCGCACTTGCCAGGGCGGCGCAATAAAGTTCTGCAACTGCCCCTCTGTGCTGCCAAGGCTGCTGCCGGACGGCAGAGTGAAAGGATCAATACCCACCAGGGTAAGCCGAACGCCGCTGTCGGTGACGCGCTCTCCTTCCAGCAGCGGCGACATCAGCACCCCGGCCCGGCGCAGTGCCACAAAGTCATCATGAGTGAGTGGCGCGCCGTTATCCCGCTCCAGCCGCACCAGACTGCCGCCCAGCAGTGCCTCGGCGCGGGCGTAATTATCCTTCGCCGAGGCGTTAATAGCCTGCACCCCGCTCCACAGCCCCCCCGCTACCCAGAGCCCCAGCAGCAGCATGGCCAGCTGCCCCGGATGACGCCGGTAATGAGACAACAGAGTAGCCAGCACCACTCGAATCATGATGCGGTGCTCCCAGGTACAAGCCTGCCGTGATGCAGGGTTAAACATCTGTTCAGCGGCGCGGCCATTTTAGGGCTGTGAGTCACCATCAGCAGGCTGCTGCCGCTTTCCGCCACCAGCGTCAGCAGCAGCGCCAGCACGGCATCGGCGGTGGTTTCATCCAGATTGCCGGTGGGCTCATCCGCCAGTAACAACGCCGGGCGGGACGCCAGTGCCCGGCCGATAGCCAGCTGCTGCTGCTGACCGCCGGAAAGCTGCTCGGGGTAATCATGCTCGCGCCCGCTCAGCCCCAGACGCGCCAGCAGGTGCGCCGACCAAACCGGATCTACCCTTCCCGCCAGCCGGGCCTGCAGCCGAAGGTTGTCGGCCACGTTCAAACTTGGCACCAGATGAAACTGCTGAAACACCAGCCCCAGACTGGTGCGTCTCAGGGCGGCCCGGCCTGAGTCATGCAGACCGGCCAGCGAAGTGCCGCCAATAACCACCTCGCCCCGATCGGGCACATCCAGCCCCGCCGCCAGATGCAGCAGCGTCGATTTGCCGCTGCCCGACTCCCCCATCAACGCCAGACTTTCGCCGGCGGCAAGGTTCAGATCCACCCCCTGCAACACGGCCAGCGGCCCCTGAGGCGTGGCATAACATTTGTGCACACGGCGAAATTCCAGCATGGCTCCCTCCCTGTGTGGCTTAACATACTGAAAGGACGAACCTGGCCGCCCTTTCAGTTACAATCCTGACTTTACATCATCAAGGAGAACACTGAATGTTGGTCAAGCTGTTACGCAATGGAGTGGGTGGCATTGTTCAGGTGGGTGATCTGCTTACCCGCCCCGCCAAAATGAAGCGCGCCCCCGAGGCGCAGCAAGAAGTAAATGAAGCCTGCCAGCAACTGGCGCTCTATCAGCTGCCCCGCTGCCCGTTCTGTATCAAGGTGCGCCGGAACATGCACAAGCTGAATCTGCCCATTGAAAAACGCAATGTACATCCCGGCTCTCCCCACAGAGACGAACTGCAGGCCGGCGGCGGCCGGGTAAAATCTCCCTGCCTGCGCATTGAGGAAAACGGCGAAACCCAGTGGATGTATGAGTCGAACGACATTATCGCCTATTTGCAGCAGCGCTTTGGGTAAGCTTTCTTGAATCCATGCAAGCTTGCCGGTAGCAGTAGCCTTCTGGGGAAATATCGGACGCATCCAGCCGGCAGTGTTTGCAGATGCCTGGGCGTTTGGGCTGAGTGGGGGCGCTGATTCTGACCGGAGCGACTTGTCTTGGTCTGGCAATGGGCGGGAACTGAGGCGACTGTGGTTGCTGCGGTTGCGGCTTTGGTTTCTGTTGCGGTTGTTGCTGCTGGTATCTTTGACGCAACTCGGCATCGCGCTTTTTTTTCGCCTCCCGCTCCGCTCGCATTTTTTTAGCCCGCGGATGATACAGCCAGTGCAGGCATTTGGGGTGAGTGCTCATGATTTGCAGCAGCCAGCCAATGCTGTTGAGCGAGCCCGGTTTTTCTGCTTTGAACATCAGCGTTGCAAACACCCCATAGTCGACCGCCAGCACGCCGGTACAGCCATAACGCTCGGTATAGTCCGCCAGCCAGGGCGGCGGTGCGGTTGCACAGGTGCCCGCCGGCGGCAGGTAAATGCCAAGCCTGTATCTGGCGTCATTCCCCACCTGATATAGCGCCGTGGGCCCTTCTGCCGGGCCGGATGACGGAACATGGCTCACCGCCAGGGTTTTGCCCGTGCACACCGGCTTGTGAAAATCATCAATGCGCAGCGCCGGCGTGCTGAGCAAGTTAATCCGGTCCAGTTTGTCCAGCAACATCAGGCGAATGCTGGTCTCAAAGGCAAAGGCGCAATCCCGTTCGCTGCCCTTGTGGTGGCTGAAATGATGGGCTTTATGCTGGCCCTTTCGTGCTATCAGCACACCATGGCAACTGGGGCAATGGCACTGGCAACCAAGGCCGCTTTCCACCTCTTCCGCAGAGACGATTTGCTGATCGGCATCCCTGATGGCGAAGGGAATTAAGGTTTTTCCTGACATGGCGGCACTCATCCGTATGCAACAACCGATATGCAGCCAGTGTGGCATGGGTTGGTGCCCATGGCGAACAAGAAGAGTAAGCAAGGTTACCGCTACGCGGCAAGATTTTCTCGCAGTACTCCGTGTGAAAGGAAACATTTCAAGCATTCTTTTTACAAGCTGGTTAGCTTCACGCTTGCAACGTGTACGGAGAGAACGTTGGAGTTTTTTACGCTTGCCAGAAGGAAGAAGATAAGTTTTTCTGAGGTACCAGATCCCGTGTCGGGACAGCATAAGTTGACATAACTCATCAATAAAAATCAGTCGTTTAGTACAAAAATTACACCCATAAGTTGACATAAAATTTACTCATAAACCGACATAAAGTGACATGGATCTCTATACCGCCCACTCTCGAGGTGTAAATTAACCATATCACTCACCTGACGGTTCAGCCTTCATATCAGGTGTTCAGCTGTATAACATGCCTCATGCTGAACATATGTTATTCAGGCGGCTTACTGCACTGACATCAGGGGACTTGTCCGAATGGAAACGTTCCTCTGGCTATCATCAGCGGTCGCTGGTAGAGACGGCAATATCCCGTTACAAACAGCTGGTGAGCCCCGAGCTCAGCCTGCGTAACTACAATGGCTAGGTCGGCGAAATCCTGGCTGGCGTGAAGGTCATGAACAAAGTCATAGGACTCAGTATGCCTGTTCGCCAGCCGGTCAATTAAGGGCGCCAAGCCCGGTAGGGACAGGCTGCTCCGACTCTGATTAACAACGCCGATCAACTGCGCCTATCAGGATACCTGACACAGAGAAATGTAAGCCAATCGACTCAAATTATGGAATAAACAAAGTGTACGTAATTTTTCTACTAGGGATGGGCCCGGTATCCAATATGACAAGTGGTTCTATAACTGTTTCGAGACCTCGGCCACAACCAAATAATTCCGGTATGTACACTGAGCCCCCGCACAGCGTACAAACCTTGTATATCCGAACGTCGCTTTTAGCCCTGATATAAGCATATACCGACCTGACACCTCAAATACCGAGCCCTATCACTCTGTTGCACTATTTAATGAAGCGGACTTGCTCGTAGATTTTTTCTAGCACCGGTTTTTTCTTCTCGTTGAAGCGGGCCTTGTTCTGCTCGAAGATGTTATTGCCCTTGGTGTCGATGGAGATGATCAGCGGGCCGAATTCCTTGACACGATTGACCCACAGCGTTTCCGGCATGCCCAGATCCTGCCATTCAGCACGCTCTATGGCCTCGACCTTGGTGGCCGCCACCACGGCGCAGCCGCCGGGGAACACCGCGTGCACCGCCTTGTGCTCGAGGCAGCCCTGGGCCGTCTCCTCGCCCATGCCGCCCTTGCCGACAATCAGCTTGACGCCGGTCTGCTCGATAAAGGCCTTCTCGAACTTCTCCATGCGCATGCTGGTGGTGGGGCCGATGGACACCATCTCAAAGCCGCCGTCTTCCTTTTCCCGGACGATGGGGCCGGCATGGAAAATGGCGCCGCCCTTCAGATCGACCGGCAGCTCGCGCTTGAGCTCGATCAGCCGCCGGTGCGCCACATCACGGCAGGTTACCAACTGACCGGTCAGGTACACCACGTCGCCCACGTTGAGGGACTCGAGATCTTCGTCTCTGATGGGGGTAGTCAGTACTTTTTTCATAACACAACTCCTTGATGTGACAAGACTTCATACGACAGGTCGGCATTGAAGCGAATGGTGCCGCGACGGTGCGCCCAGCAGCCGGTGGACACCGCCACCCCGATAGTGGAAGGATGGCGAGCGGAGGACTCGATGTTGACCCCCATTACGCTGGTGTTGCCGGTCAGGCCCTGGGGACCGATGCCGATCTCGTTGAGGCCGTCGGTCAGCAGCTCTTCCATCAGCGCGGCGTTGTCGTTGGCGTTCTTGCTGCCCACCGGACGCAGTATGGCCTTCTTGGACAGCCGCGCCGCCGTTTCCACCGAGGTGGACACCCCGACGCCGACCAGCAAGGGCGGGCAGGCATTGATTCCGCGGGAGGTGATCACATCGAACACGAACTCGGCCACGCCTTCATATCCCTGACCGGGCATCAATACCTTGGCAGATCCGGGAAGGGTGCAGCCGCCACCGGCCATATACACTTCAATGGTCGCGCTGTCATCGCCGGGTACGATATCCCAGTCCAGCCAGGGAATCTTGGATCCGGCATTGGTGCCGGTATTCTTTTCATCAAAGGTTTCCACTGCATTGTGCCGTAACGGTCCAATTCGAGTCGCCTCAATGGTGGCATTGCGCAATATGTCTTCGAGTTCACCCAAATAGGGAAACTTGGCGCCGATGGTAAGGAAATATTGAATCACACCGGTATCCTGACAGCTGGGTCTATTCAGCTTGTCGGCGGCATCCTGGTTCTCCGCCATGGTATCGAAAATGGCGATGGCCAGCGGATTGGTTTCTTTCTTTCTCAGCTCGGCCTGCTTTTCTTTTACATCCGTCGGCAGGCGCTTGCCGATATAGCTGGTAAACTTGGCGATGACATCGGTCAATTTACCTACGGCTTCGTCATGATTTAATCTCATTGGGGCAGTCCTCTTCTTGTTCAGAAATAATAACTTCCTGTCGGCTTGTCCAAAATAAAGACAAGAGGCTCGTCGTTTGAATTTATTCCAGGTACAAAGGTAATATGTTCTTTCCGTATCGGTTCCATATTCCTGTTGTTATCCCTTTTCTATTCAAGGGTTGTGCATATGGTACAATTGCATTGTAAGCTGTTAATCAAATGTTGAGGTTGATTAGGGCTCACTTCATTCTTTCCTTGAGGTTAATAATAATGAACCAAGTTTCCGAGCTGGGCTTCTTCGTCCTGCTGGCCAAGGCCGGCAGCCTAGCCGCCGCCGCCCGGGAGATGAACGTCACCCCCTCCGCCGTGACCAAGCGGCTGTCGGGCTTGGAAGACCGGCTGGGGGTGCGGCTGCTGAACCGGACCACCCGCAGGATCAGCCTGACCAACGAAGGCGAGATCTACCTGCACCACGCCCAGCGGATACTGACGGACATCGCGGATATGGAAGGGCTGGTTGCCCACAGCCGCACCACCCCCAGGGGCTTGCTGCGCATCAATGCGCCGCTCGGCTTCGGCCGCTCCTACATCGCCCCGGTGGCCTCCGAATTCATGCAGCGCTATCCCGAGGTGGAAATACAGCTGAAGCTGACCGACAGGCCCATCAACCTGCCCGACGAGGCCATCGACATCGCCATCCGCTTCGGCGAGATCCCCGACTCCCGGCTGATCGCCAGGAAAATCGCCGCCAATCGCCGCCTGTTGTGCGCCGCCCCCGGCTACCTCAAGCAACATGGCCGGCCGGCCACGGCCGCCGAGCTGTCTGGGCACCAGTGCATCGTGCTGCGGCAAAACGACGCCACTTACGGCCTGTGGCGGCTGTCCAAGGACGGCAAGACCGAAAACATCCGGGTCAGCGGCAAGGCCAGCACCAACGACGGCGAAGTGGCGCTCAAGTGGGCCCTGGACGGCCACGGGATCCTGATGCGGGCGGAATGGGATCTGACCCGCTACCTGCGCAGCGGCAGGCTGGAGCTGGTGCTGGAGGACTACGCCACCCCGCCGGCGGACATTTACGCGGTTTACCTGGAAAAACTGAACATCTCGGCCAAGGTCGTGGCCTTTCTCGATTATTTGCAGGAATCCTTCCTGCCGGAAAGGCAGCAGCGGGATGAAACCCCTTCCATCTGGTAGGCAACGAAAAAAGGGCGGCATCCCTTGCCGCCCTTCGTCATTTTATATCACCGGCCCGAAGCTCAGAGCATGCCGCCGAAGATAAGCGGCACCAGGTACGAGATGATGATCACCGAGAACACCACGCCGAGCAGGTTCAGCCATATCCCGGCCCTGACCATGGTACCTATCTTCAGGTAACCGGTCGCGAACACGATGGCGTTGGGCGGCGCGGCAACCGGCGACATAAAGGCGAAGGTCGCCCCCATGCAGGCCGCCACCATCAGGATGATGGGATCCATGCCCAGGGCGGCGGCCCCGGCGGCCACGATGGGATACACCATGGTGGCGGTGGCGGTGTTGGAGGTGAACTCGGTGAGCAGGGTGATCACTCCCACGATCAGTGCTATGGTCAGCCACAGCGGCACCTCGGTGAAGTTGACCAGTTGCCCGCCTATCCACTGATCCAGGCCGGAGCTGGTGATACCGCCGGCAATGGCCAGGCCGCCGCCGAACAGCCACAGTATTCCCCAGGGCAGCTTCTTCACCGTGTCCCAGTCCAGGATATTGCCGACGGCGTTCCTGGCCGGCAGGATAAACAGCACGAAGGCGCCGCACAGGGCGATGATGGTGTCGTCGATGCCAGGGATCAGGGCCTTGAGCACGAAGCTGCGGGTTATCCATGCCAGGGCGACCAGCGAGAACACCGCCAGCACCACGGCTTCCTCGAAGCTCATTTTGCCCAGTTCCTTCTTCTCCTTTTTAATCACTTCCACGCCACCGGGGAGATGCTTGACCTTCATCGGAAAGGCAATCTTGACCAGGTACAGCCAGATCAGCGGGATCAGGATGGCCACCAGCGGAATGCCGAACAGCAGCCACTGGGCAAAGGAGATCTCCACGTCGTACAGCTTCTTGACGGTGGCCGCCAGTATGGTGTTGGCGGGGGCGCCGATCAGGGTACCGAAACCACCGATGGTGGCCGCATAGGCGGTGCCCAGCATCATCGCCGTGCCGAAGGGAAAGTTGCCGGGCGTGGTGTCGGTTCCGGGGCTGTTTTTCTGGATAGAGTCGGCAATGTGTTTGGTGACCGCCAGGCTCATGGGCACCATCATCATGGTGGTGGCGGTGTTGGAAATCCACATCGACAGAAAGGCGGTGGCCGTCATGAACCCGAGGATAATCATGTTCGGGTTGGTGCCGATGAAGGAAATGATGCCGAGCGCGACCCGGCGGTGCAGGTTCCATTTTTCCATGGCCAGCGCCATCATGAAGCTGCCCACGAACAGGAAGATCAACGGATCGCCGTAGGAGGCGGACACCGCGCCCGTCTTCATCACGCCCATCAGCGGGAACAGGATCAGCGGCAGCAGGGAAGTGAGCGGAATGGGAATGGCTTCCGTTATCCACCAGGTCGCCACCCAAGCCACGATGGCCAATACCGCCACCGCCTCGGCCGACATGCCTGCCGGCGCGAAAAAGGCATTGATAATAAAGAACAGGGCCGGCCCCATCAGCAGCCCCATATATTGCGCGTTACTGTAACTCCTCAATCTTTTATTGTCCGAGGCCGAATCCTGATTACCCGGACTCAACCCCAGTGTGAGAATAAACCTCAGCGTTTTTTTGGCCTGATCGTTCCAAGCCCACATTTGATTCCAGAATGTCCTGACGGATGACATGGCCGATAACTCCCTTTTCTGTTTGGGCCGATAAAGCCCTTTCAGCTATTTCCATTGGCATAAAAACAGTGCCCACAGCAACAGCGCCCGTGGGATATAGTGATGACTCCCTATACCTTTCTTACCGTTCACTTTTCACTTCAGCAATAAACCACTGTTAACGGACTGTTAATGTAACTCCCTGTGAGAAGTAATGGATTAACGTGCATTCACTTCACTATTGAAATGAATTCAATAGTTCATGCACTAACCAACAGAAATGTGTTAAGACTGTTTTTACAAGACGAAATATCTTCAGCCAGCTTACTCCGCAGCAGCGTCAGCAATCCGGCCAGGCTCCAGGCAAGGCGTTAGCGTATTCTTTTCTCCCGGTGAACGACGTTGTTTCCTAAATCAGGGAACTATCTGTCGCACCCATGACCTGATCTCCTGACGAACGGACTCGGGAGCAGACAGATGGGCAAAGTACGGCACAACATCAGTAACTGGCGACAGTACAACCGGGCCTTGGTCAATCGCGGTTCACTGACCTTCTGGATGGATGAGCAAGCCATCGAGCAATGGCATTGCCATCAGCATCATGGCCGCCGTGGACGTGGCTTCCACTACAGCGATAGCGCCGTTGAAACGGCGCTATCGCTCAAGGCCTTCTTCGGGTTGCCGTTACGGGCGTTGGATGGGTTCATCAGCTCCATTTTCCAACTGATGGACATACCCCTCGCCCGGTTACAGCAGCATCAGCAAGCGCGTCCAGACGGTGAACGTGAAGTACCGCTTGCCCAGTAAAGGGGCAGTCACCCACCGGGTTATCGACGCCACCGGATTGAAGGTGTTCGGTGAAGGTGAATGGAAACAGCGTCAGCATGGCAAGGATAAACGCCGGGTCTGGCGCAAGTTGCACCTGGCCGTTGATGCCTGTAGTCACGAAGTCATTGCCGCCGAAGTGAGCCTGGAAACGTGGCAGACAGTGAGATCTTGCCGACCTTGCCCAAACCGCTTCGGCGTCGGTTACATCAGGTGTCGGGCGATGGCGCTTACGATACCCGGGAATGTCATCAATTCCTGCTCAAAAAGGCAGCAAAGCGACCATCCCACCCCGTAAGAATGCGGGCTATTGGGAAGAAGGGCATCCGAGAAACGAGGCGGTCACGGCACTGAAATCAGGGGACTTGTCCGAATGGAAACGAGCCTCTGGTTATCATCAGCGGTCGCTGGCAGAAACGGCAATGTCCCGTTACAAACAGCTGGTGAGCCCCAAACTCAGCCTGCGTAACTACAACGGTCAGGTCGGCGAAATTCTGGCCGGCGTGAAGGTAATGAACAAGGTCACCGGGCTCGGTATGTCTGTTCGCCAGCCGGCCTGTTAAGGGCGCAAAGACCAGTAGGGACAGCTTGCTCCGGCTCTGATTTGATCAACAGCGCCCTAGCAAAACGGAAGATATTCTTAATTGAGGAGTGTTTCAACCGACGCCTATACATAGGCAGTACCATCATTTACTGTAATAGTACAATAAAAGTAGGCTATGTCACCTTATGGTACAAATTTTGTCAGCTTAGTGTGAAGATTTGTCAACTTATGGTAAAAGCGACATCAATACGGAATTGGAGGTGGCGCCCGCCAGCCACATCCCGGCACTCGAAGGTCCTTGCCGTGGCTGCTCCCTTCCGGGCCTGACCAGGTAGACAAGGTTTCGATGCGGGAGGACCAACGGGGCCACCATCGAAGCCAAGCCAGTGTAGCAAAACGGCCTTTCAATGCAACCGCCTGTGAACCGACTGCGGTTTTATTCGCCGTTAGAACGGAAAAAACAGCGGTATCAGTACCAGCACACCGGCGCTGTAAAGCAGACTGATGGGCAGTCCGGTTTTAATATAATCGATAACCCGGTAACGGCCCGGCGAATAGACCATCAGGTGGGTCTGATAGCCAAAAGGCACCAGAAAACAGGCGCTGGCTCCAAAAGCTACCGCCATAACAAAGGGCATGGGATCCACACCAAACCCATGAGCAGTCGATAAGCCAATGGGAAACGCCAGGGCCGCAGCGGCATTGTTGGTAACGGTTTCGGTCAGTAACAAAGTAATAAGATACACCCCCACAAACGCGCCCATCACACCATAACCGTTAAACAGAGAGCGCATAACATCTGCTACCAGCTCTGCCGCCCCTGAGCTTTCCAGCGCCTTGGCCACAGTCAGCGCTGAGCCAATCACCATCATCAGCTCAAAAGGAAAACGCCGGCGCAGCTCTGACAGTGTAAGAACCCGGCTCAGCAACAATGCCGCCAGCAGTAACAAAAGACCGTTCAGCAGCGGCAGCAGCCCCAGCGCTGCCAGACCAATGACCAGTCCAAAGCCGCTGAAGGCTAACAGACTCTGCTTCATGCTGAGTTTGGGGCGCTGCAGGCTGTTACTGAGCAGATGAAAGTTACGGTCCAGATTGCGGTGTTGTTTAAAGTCCGGCCCCACCGCCAACAGCATGCTGTCTCCTACCCGCAGCGGAATTTTACCCAGGGTGCCATACAGCCGCCTGCCGCCACGGCGAATACCCACTACACCGGCATTGAACATGGTGCGAAAGTCCACTTCCTGCAGGGTGCGGTTGGCCAGCTCAGACTCGTTGGAAATCACCACCTCCACCAGGTTGGACGCCAGCAGCCGGTCTACGCCGTTGCCAAACAGCTGCAGGCCGGAAAACTGCTGCAGCGCCTGCACTTTTTCCACTTCACCGGTAAATACCAGCACATCATCCGCTTCCAGCACTTCATCGGGAGAAACGGGACTTATCAGCCGGTCATTGCGGGCAATTTCCAGCAAAAATAAACCGTTAAGCCGGCGCAAACCGTTATGCTCAATGCTCATTCCCACCAGCGGCGAGCCGGCTTCCACCCGGGCTTCCAGGAAATAAGAGTGAGTGCATTCACTGCCCTGTTGCTGATGTGACGGTAACAGCCGCCTGCTGAACAGCAGGCCCAGCAGGCACAAGAGCGCTACTGGCAGTCCTACCAGAGTGAATTCAAACATGCCCAATGCCGGCAATCCGGCATTCACCACAAAGGAGTTCACCACCAGGTTGGTGGAGGTGCCAATCAGGGTAGTGATGCCCCCCAGAATCGAAGCAAATGACAGCGGAATAAGCAGGCGCGAGGCGGGAATATGACGCTGGCGGGAAATGACGCCAAGCAAGGATCCCACCACGGCGGTATTGTTCAGAAACGCCGACAAGCCGGCAGTCAGCCCCATCAGCCGCAGGCTGGCCTGCCACTCTCTGCCCTGCAGCAAAGAATCTGACAGCCGCTCCAGCAGTGGCGAACGCTCCAGTGCCAGTGACACCAGCATCAGCACCAGCAGGGTGATCAGCGCTGGGTTGGAAAAGCTGGTCAGCATGGCCTGCTCGCTGATAACACCAAAAATCACATAGCCCACTGCCCAGCCACTGAATAATACAGCCGGCTTGATCCGGCCGTGGATCAGTAACGCCAGCAAGACGCCGACAGATGCTAATACCAAATATGCTGACATATATAACCACTCGCTCTTTAGCAGGGGTATCATTGTACGCATATATCAAATAAACTGGATACATAGAATATCTATAACATTTTGTTATTAGCATAATCCAAAGGCGAGAACAGTATCACTATGAATCTGACGCACCTGCAACGGCTGGAAGCCGAAAGTATTCACATTATGCGGGAAGTGGTGGCCGAGGCCGACAACCCGGTCATGCTTTATTCCATTGGCAAAGACAGCGCCGTGATGCTGCACCTGGCCATGAAGGCGTTTTACCCTTCCGTGCCGCCGTTTCCGTTGCTGCATGTAGACACCCGCTGGAAGTTCCGTGAAATGTACGAGTTTCGCGACTACATGGCCAAAAAACTGGGCATGGATCTGTTGGTGCACGTGAACCCGGAAGCCATTGAAAAAGACATTAATCCCTTTACTCACGGCTCCGCCATTCATACCGACATCACCAAGACCGAAGGTCTGAAACAGGCACTGGACAAATACGGCTTTGATGCCGCCTTTGGTGGTGCCCGCCGCGATGAAGAGAAGTCTCGCGCCAAGGAACGTATTTTCTCCTTCCGCACCGAGCAGCACCGCTGGGACCCGAAAAACCAGCGCCCCGAGCTGTGGAAGCAGTACAACGCCCGCAAGCACAAGGGCGAGTCTATTCGGGTGTTTCCGCTGTCCAACTGGACCGAGCTGGACATCTGGCAATACATTCACCTCGAGAACATTCCCATCGTGCCCCTGTATTACGCCGCCGAGCGCCCGGTGGTGGAGCGCGACGGCACCCTGATCATGGTGGATGACGAGCGCATGCCGCTGAAAGACGGCGAAGTGCCCATGATGAAAAGTGTGCGTTTTCGCACCCTTGGCTGCTACCCGCTCACCGGCGCGGTGGAGTCTACCGCCGCCACCCTGCCCGACATTATTCAGGAAATGCTGCTGACCAAAACGTCCGAGCGTCAGGGCCGCATGATCGACCACGACTCCGCCGCGTCGATGGAGAAGAAAAAACAGGAAGGTTACTTCTGACGCTTCGCGTCAGAAGTAACCTTCAGCTGTAAGCTTTATGCTGTCAGCTGTAAGTAGCCCGACGCTGAATGTAGGCAATGCGTCTAACCTGTATGCATTGCTATAGACCGCAGCTTAGGGGACGTGATGAATTTTGAAAAATTGCAGGTGTGGAAGAAGTCGGCGAGGTTATCCGCTGATTTATATCTGGCATTAAAAGAACTGCGAGATTTTGGGTTTCGCGACCAAATTACGCGTTCGGGCCTGTCCATTCCCAGCAATATTGCCGAAGGCATGTCACGTTTCACCAACAAGGACAAACGCCATTTTTTGGTGATCGCCAGGGGTTCATGCGCCGAGCTGCGCACCCAGGTTTATATCGGCATCGAAATTGGCTATATCAGCGAGCAACAGGGTCGGCAGTGGTTGCAGGAAACCCGTGATATTTCAGCCATGTTGCACGGGCTCATCACCACCCTGAGTGACGAACAAAACGCCGTAAGCTGAGGCTTTGACATACAGCATACAGCTTATGGCATATAGCTCTGAAGGATATATAAGATGCATCAGTCATCTCTGATAGAAAGTAATATCGAACAATACCTCAAACAGCACGAACAGAAGAGTCTGCTGCGCTTTATTACCTGCGGCAGCGTGGATGACGGCAAGAGCACCCTGATTGGGCGTTTGCTGTTTGAGTCCAAAATGCTGTTTGAAGATCAGCTGGCGGCCATGGAGGCCGACTCCAAAAAGTACGGCACTCAGGGGGAAGAGATCGACTTTGCCCTGCTGGTGGACGGCCTGGCCGCCGAGCGCGAGCAGGGCATTACCATTGACGTGGCCTATCGTTTTTTCTCCACCGACAAGCGCAAGTTCATTGTGGCCGACACTCCCGGGCACGAGCAGTACACCCGCAACATGGTGACCGGTGCCTCTACTGCCGATGCCGCCATTCTGATGGTGGACGCGCGTAAAGGCATTCTTACCCAGACCCGCCGTCACAGCTTTCTGATGTCACTGCTGGGCATTCGTCATATTGTGGTGGCCATCAACAAGATGGATCTGGTGAACTACGCGGAAGAGACCTTTAACCGCATCAAGGAAGAGTACGCGCAGTTTGCTGAGCAACTGAACCTTGAGAGCATTACTTATATTCCGCTGTCGGCGTTCAAGGGCGATAACATTGTTGAGCCCAGCCCGAACATGCCCTGGTACCACGGCACCACCCTGATGGGCTACCTGGAAACCGTGGAAGTGGACGACACCCGCATGCAGCGCGCGCCCTTCCGTCTGCCGGTGCAGTGGGTGAACCGCCCCAACCTGGACTTTCGTGGCTTCTCCGGCACCATTGCCAGCGGCGTAATCCAGCCCGGTGACCGCATTCGCGTGCTGCCGTCCGGCAAGGAAAGCACGGTGGCGCGCATTGTGGTGCACGGCGGCGATTTGGAGCAGGCCGTGGCCGGCCAGTCGGTGACCCTGACCCTGGCGGATGAAATTGATATTTCCCGCGGTGATGTGATCTCCACTACCGAGGATCCCATTGCCACCGCCGATCAGTTTGAAACCACCCTGGTGTGGATGCATGAAGACGCCCTGCTGCCCGGCCGCCCCTATCTGCTGAAAATCGGCACCAAAACCGTGACCGCCACCATTACCGATATTAAATATCAGGTGAACGTGAACACTCTGGAGCACATGGCCGCCAAGAAGCTGGATTTAAACGGCATTGCGGTGTGCAATCTTAGCCTGGACCGGGCCATTGCCTTTGATGACTACCAGAGCAACAAGGACACCGGCGGTTTTATTCTGATTGACCGGCTGAGCAACAACACGGTCGCCGCCGGCATGTTGAACTTCTCCCTGCGCCGCAGCCAGAATATTCACATGCAACATGTGGATGTGAACAAAGACGCCCGTGCCCTGAGTAAAAACCAGAAGCCGGCGGTGCTGTGGTTCACCGGCCTGTCCGGTGCCGGCAAGTCCACCATTGCCAACCTGGTGGAGAAAAAGCTGCACGCGCTGGGCAACCACACCTACCTGCTGGACGGCGACAACGTGCGCCACGGCCTGAATAAAGACCTGGGCTTTACCGATGCCGATCGGGTAGAAAACATTCGCCGGGTGGCGGAAGTGTCGAAGCTGATGGTGGACGCCGGCCTGCTGGTGATGACCGCCTTTATCTCGCCGTTCCGCGCCGAGCGTCGTCTGGCCCGGGAAATGCTGGAAGAGGGTGAGTTCATTGAAGTACACGTGGACACCCCGCTGAACGTAGCGGAAGAGCGTGACGTGAAGGGCCTGTATAAAAAAGCCCGCCGCGGCGAGCTGAAGAACTTCACCGGCATCGACTCTGCCTATGAGCAGCCCGAGAACCCGGAAATCCGCCTCGACACCACCGCCATGAGCGCCGATGAGGCAGCGGATGCGGTGATTGAACTGCTGACGGAAAAAGGCATTATCGGCGGCGGTGACTGGTCTATCTAAAAGCCAGCTGTCAGCCATCAGTTGGTAGGTTGGGACGAGTCTCAACATTCCAGCCACGGTTGTGATTACCAGATAAAAAAGGACTCCGGCTTTCACCGGAGTCCTTTCATTTTGAATAATAACCCACAGATACAGCACAGTACTCGCAGACAATGCCGGACGACTTACAGCTGATCGCTTAAAGCTTAAGGCTGTGTATTAAGCCGCTTCTGTCTTGGCCAGCAGTTCGTTCCAGTAATTCAGCACCAGTTTCTGATCGTCATCATTCAGTTCACCGCTGAGAATGGCCTGATTCAGACTGGTTTTTACCCGCGCTTTTACATCGCGTATATGATTGCGACCGGCAATTTCGCTCTGGGCCACGGCCAGAGTAATATGCCCGCGCAAATAGCCGCCGGCGAACAGTTGATCTTCAGTGGCTTCGGCTACCTTGCCATCAATTTCCTGCAGCAGACGCTGTTCAAATTCAAAAATGTTCATTCATTTGCCTCGTATTCCGGGTTTGCTACCCGTACCAGCACTTCATCATGGTAGCCAGTGATCACCCGCATCAGGCCACCCAGTTCGCGGTCCAGATCGGGATCATTGGTATCGACTCGCAGCGGGCGTCCGTTCAGTGAACTGAGTTTGGACTTGGTTGCCAGCAGCCAGATATTGTCGCGCCCCACGGCTCTGATCACCGCCGGGCTAAGCTGCTGATTGCCGCGGCCAAACACATGGCCCTGGCCCCCTATCAGGGTGATCACCAGCTTGCAGTTTTTGTCCCTGATATGTTCATACAAGCCCTGGGCGTCCAGATCCGAGGCAACAAGTTGTTTTTGATAAACCAGATCCACCCCCAGCAGGGTGCTCTCAAGGCCGAGCCGCTCCATCACTGCCGCCACCGTGCTGCCCGAGCCCATAATGAAGTAGCAGTCGTCCTCTTCTTCCATGCGCTCAATCACATCGTCGGCAATGTCGGTGAGCACCAGCTCAACGGATTCTTTGCCGGCCACTTTGACCGCCTGCACATAACTGAGTTCACCGGGAATAAGCATTTCACCATAGCGGCGGGCACGTACCCTGCCCTCACGAAACGCGGCTTCGTCTATGTCCATCACATCGGCTTCCATCAGGCTCACCGGCTCACCGCGCACCAGTCTGGTCAGCAGTCGGCCGGTGCCGGCGGGAGTCACGCCATACACACCGGAATGAATTTTCACCCCGGCGGGAATGCCCAGCACACACAGGCTTTCCGGGGCCACGGCGCAGATATCCCGGGCAGTGCCATCGCCGCCGGCAAACAGCAGCAGATCGATGCCCTGCTCCACCAGGCTGGCCACCGCAGCGCGAGTGTCGTCGGCGGTGGTGGGTTCACACGGCTGATGACAAACCTCAAAGGGCAGCGCCAGGTCACGGCATACTGTCTCGCCCATGTCGCCGGCCACGGTATAAATGCAGAATCTGTCTTTCAGCTCACTCAGCTCGGCCAGCGCCAGGGCGCTGCGCTGCAGGGCTCTGGGCTCGGCTCCTCTGGCCAGTGCTTCGGCGGCCAGGCCGTCGCTGCCCTTAAGGCCCACACTGCCTCCCAGACCCGCCAGCGGATTGATGATAAGACCAATTCTGAACATGATGGCTCCTTATACAAAGTCGGCGGCAGTAAGCGGCTGACGCTGATAGTGCGTTTGCAGCACCGCCATAAACAGCTGCGCCCGGGCCGGAAAACCGGTGTCGAGATACAGCAGCGCCTGATCACGCACTTTTTCACGAAAGGCGTGCCGATCCGGCTCAACCGTGCCTTCCAGGTTGTCGCAGCTCACATTGAAAGGAAAACCGCAGCTTAACGACAGCGCCCATTCAATGGCCTGGGGTTTTACTTCCACCTGCTCAAAGGCCGCCTGGGCCTCGGCATCCCGGCCATCGGCATAATACCAGTAGCCATAATCCACTTGTTGCCGGCGGGCGTCTCCTGCCAGCAGCCAGTGCGCCACTTCGTGCAGGGCGCTGGCAAAGAAACCATGGGCAAACACAATGCGATGATGCTCGCTGTGCTCATTTGCCGGCACATAGATGGGCTCGTCATCACCCCGTTCCAGACGCGTGTTATGGGAAGCGTAAAAAGTCTGATCAAACAGGGAGATCAGGTCCCGGTAACAAAACGACATAAATATATCAAAACGGCCCTTTACAGGGCCGTTATTCTACCCGCTGACTGCAGGCAAACAAGAGGGGTAGCTCACGCCTTGCCCAAAATGGGCACACATCAGCGCAGCTGAGGGGTGCCGGTATTTACACCGGCATTCTGGGCACGGTTCAGCAGCAGATGATCCAGCAGCACCATGGCCATCATGGCCTCGGCAATGGGCACGGCACGAATACCCACACAGGGATCGTGACGGCCGCGGGTCACCATTTCAGTGGCATTGCCGTCTTTATCAATGGTCTTGCCCGGCACCATAATGCTGGAAGTGGGCTTAAGCGCTATGCTGGCCACTATGTCCTGACCGCTGGAGATGCCGCCCAGAATGCCGCCGGCGTGATTGCTGGAAAAGCCTTCCGGGGTCAGCTCGTCGCGGTGCTCTGAGCCTTTTTGCTCCACCACGTCAAAGCCGTCACCGATTTCCACGCCTTTTACCGCATTAATGCCCATCAGCGCATGAGCCAGATCGGCGTCGAGACGGTCAAATACCGGCTCGCCCAGACCCACAGGCACACCAGTGGCCACTACCTGAATCTTGGCACCGATGGAGTTGCCCTCTTTTTTCAGCTCGCGCATGTATTCATCCAGCGCGTCCAGCTTACCGGCGTCGGCAAAAAAGAAGGGGTTGGTTTCAATGACGCTGGCATCAAAAGCCTCGGCCTTGATGGGGCCAAGCTGAGTAAGATGGGCATAAACAGACACGCCAAACTGCGCCAGCACCTTTTTGGCAATGGCACCGGCGGCCACCCGCATGGCGGTTTCCCGGGCGGAAGAGCGGCCGCCGCCGCGATAGTCGCGAATGCCGTATTTCTGATGATAGGTGTAATCGGCATGGCCCGGACGGAACAGGTCTTTAATGGCGGAGTAGTCCTTGGAGCGCTGATCGGTGTTTTCAATCAGCAGGCCAATGGAGGTGCCGGTGGTTTTGCCTTCAAACACGCCACTCAGAATTTTCACCTCATCGGCTTCCCGCCGCTGGGTGGTAAAGCGGGAGGTGCCGGGCTTGCGCCGGTCCAGATCCTGCTGCAGATCCGCCTCGCTCAGTTCAACCCCCGGAGGCACGCCGTCTACCACGGCACCCAGTGCCAGGCCATGGCTTTCGCCAAAGGTGGAGACGCGAAAGAGGGTTCCTATACTATTCCCTGCCATGATTTTTCCTTACAACTTGATAATTAAAACTGATCCCGGTGTGCCAGCAGATCCCGCCGGCTGATCACAAATACACCATGGCCGCCATGCTCAAACTCCACCCAGGACAGGGGCAGCCCGGGAAAAGCCATGTCCATGTGCACCTGGCTGTTACCCACTTCCACCACCAGCACGCCGTCGTCGGTCAGAAAGTCACAGGCCTGGGCCAGCAGGCGGCGGGTAAAGTCGAGGCCGTCAAGGCCGGATGCCAGCGCCAGCTCAGGCTCATGCTGAAACTCGTCAGGCAAGTCGCTCATGTCTTCTTCATCCACATAGGGCGGATTGGCCACGATCAGATCGTATTTGTCACCGGCGGGCAGCGCCGAGAACAAATCCGATTCGATGGGAATCACCTGCTGCTCCAGACCGTGGTTATGAATATTGATTTCCGCCACATCCAGCGCATCCCGGCAAATATCCAGCGCATCCACTTCCGCTTCAGGAAAGGCATGAGCCAGCGCAATGGCAATGCAGCCGGAGCCGGTGCACATGTCCATAATGCGGGCAGGCTCATGGGCCAGCCAGGGCGCAAAACGGGTATCAATCAGCTCGGCAATGGGCGAGCGCGGGATCAATACCCGCTCATCCACATAAAACTCATAGCCCGCAAACCAGGCGGTATTGGTAATATAAGACGTGGGCAGGCGCTCTTGCACCCGGCGACGAATCGCCTCCAGCAAAATACGGCGCTCAGCAGGTACCAGACGGGCATCGCGCACCTGGGGCGGACAGTCGAGAGGCAAGTGCAGCAGCGGCAACACCAGTTGCACCGCATCGTCCCAGGCGTTGTCGGTGCCGTGGCCGTAAAACAGTCCGGCCTGCTGAAAGCGGCTGGCGGCAAATCGCAGCCAGTCACCTGTGGTGTGCAGCTCGTTGAGCGCCTCGTCATTAAAAAGCGTGTCCAAAACCCCTCCGCCTCGTTAAAATGGCTGTTTTTTGAGTAACAAAAGCAAACATGACCGCCTCATCTTCTCCCCCAAACGACGATAAAACGCTGTTCATGGAAGCGGTGCGCGGTGTCCGTAAATTGAAGCAGGATACCATAAGTCCGCACCGTTCGCCGGTCAAGGTGAAAGCCATGCGCACAGCAGAGCGCAAGGACAGGGCGGAAGCCCATCCGTTTTCCGACTTGTATGAACCCTGGCTGGATCAGGACGGCCCCACCCGCTTTCGCGCCGACGATACCTCAGCCTTTGAGCTGAAGCGGCTGCGTCGTGGCGACTATGTGCCTGAGCTGTTTCTGGACTTGCATGGCCTCACCCAGGAAGAAGCCAAGCAGGAGCTCTCTGCACTGCTGCTGGCCGCCCGCCGGCAGAACGTGAATTGTGTATCAGTGATGCACGGCCACGGCAAGCATATTCTCAAACAGCGGCTGCCCATGTGGCTGGCCCAGCATCCTCAGGTGCTTGCCTTTCATCAGGCCACCAAGGAATGGGGCGGCGATGCGGCCTTGCTGGTGTTATTGCAGACTGAACGTTAATAAATGCAAAAAGGCCGGACATGTGCCCGGCCCCTGTATCCCGTGCCTGTATCAGGCGGTGGCTTGCGATGAGTTCAGCTGATTGATCAGACGGTTGATTTCACTGACCGTTTTACGATGTTGAACGTCGGCCTGCTCGGGCATAATCAGCAGACCTTTGGCGTAGTGATAGGCACCACGGCCATGTATGTAGAGCCTTCCCTTGAAAAAGGTTTTTACATGTTTGGCAATCAACAAAGGCTGATAGTTATTAAAGATTCGCATTTTCCACCTCTGCCTTACTTATATCGTGCTCATTTATTGGTTTTTAGTTAACCCATGGAACCGCAAAGCGGCCATGGCCGTGGACGATGGGGGCGAATACTGTGCGGTCCTTCAAGCCAGTTAAATAAGCCGCCATGTCCTTTTTCCAGCGTAATTTTGGCAACACCGGAAGTGACGAAAATCGGTGCCATGGTTGCCGGACACAGACTTTCGACAAGAAATCCAACCAGGGGCATGTGGCTTATGACCAGCAGATTCTGGCTTTGTTCAACATCGGCATAAGCCAGAATGAGACTGGCGGTGATGTCGGCATCAGCATTGGGTATCAGCTCGTCGCAAAAGTCTATCCGGGTTCCCGGAATAAACCGTGACACCTGCTGCCAGGTTTGCCGGCTGCGCACATAAGGGCTGACCAGCACGCGATCAAAGGATGCTACCTGCTGCGCAAGCCACTGTGCCATATGACAAACTTCTTCTTCTCCATGCTCTGTCAGCGGTCTCAGGGCATCGGTGGATGCCTGGGACACTGCCTGGCCATGACGCATGACAAAGATATTCATCTTCACCTCACCTTCAGGCGAACCCGCCTCGTGAAAAGGGCGGGCATCATACCCCTGCAAATCTGGTTGCTCAAGGATCCGGCTCACTTTTTGCGCATGCCATATCTCGCCACCCCGATTAGCACCCTTATAACATATATAGAACAATCTGGTGACAAGATTCATTCATTTAAAGTGCTGCCTGGTTAAAAGTCAGCCGGCAAACAGATTGCAGCAGATCAATGACACTTTGATGACGCCAAAAAAAACTGGCCGGTCAGGGCCAGTTAAACGAGTTCTCATTATTACGAGTGAACAGAAACCAGAATCTGAGATCACCCCGGTGATACTCAGCGTGTTGACGTGGCGCCAACAAAGGCAAGGTTACTGCACCATCATTTGAGGATGTTGATCCTGGTCAACAAAACGTTAACCCTTACGCTTGTCTAGCCACATCAGGATCACACAGGCCACCACCGACACGGCAATAAAGCCAAACAGAAAGATAAGGGGCATGGCGGTATAGCCAAGTACGTTCCAGATGAGTTGTTCCATTGCGCTCATAGGCTTGCTCCGGATAACGAATTTGCCAACAGTGTAGCAGATCAGGCCCTGATCAGGGCATAGCGCGAGCCGCGTGCACTCACCAGAGACCAGCGCCGGCGCGCCATAAACATGGGCAGCACGGCAGGCCCGAGCAAACACCCCAGCATGGCCCAGCGGCGCGGCGGTAATGCACTCTGCAGTGCGGCAATATAAAACAGCAGCCCGCTCAGAGGGGCCAGCAAGAAAACGGCTAACATCATAAAAAACCTCCTGACTGGCTAAAATATTACCACATGCCCTTACCTGCTGTCAGGATATGAAATATCCTCTATCTTCTATGCTTTAGCCAATCTGAACAGAGAAATCATTATGTCCTACCGCCATATTTTGGTTGCACTGGAACTGCATCCCAGAGAGACCCCCTTGCTGCAACGAGCCACGGAGCTGGCGGAATATTATGGTGCCGACCTGCACCTGGTGCACGTTCAGCCGGATTTGAGCGGAGTGTATGTGGGCGGGCTGAACATGAGCCTGCCCCAGCTTAAAATGAAGCTGAGGCTGGAAAGCGGCCATGAACTGATGCGGCTGCTGCAAGAGGCACAAAACCAGGTAACCAGTGTGTCATTGCCTACCGGCGATTTGCATCAGGCAGTGCGCATGGCAGTAAAGGAAACCAAAGCCGGCTTGCTGATTTGCGGTCATCGCCCCCACCACCGCTTTTGGGGTCATCTGTTTTCCAACAGCGTGGGCTTTATGGATATCAGCAACTGTGATCTGCTGGTGGTGAAACTGGCCGCACCTACTTCAGACAAAACCCCTGGCGCTGAAGAAACTCGAACATAAACGGCCGTGCCTCTCTGGCCAGGGTTTCCCCAATCTGCCCGGTCCAGCTGGTGTCTTTCTTGCCACCGGTGCGGGTCTGATAATAGTGACGCACCTGTGCGTCATAATCGGCCATCACAGCATCACTGTGCTCCGGCTGATAGCCATTTTCCATAAACATCATGCTGGCCGGCAATCGCGGCTTTGGCTCAGGATCCTGATCAGGATGCCCCAGGCATAACCCGAATAATGGAATAACCCCTTTGGGCAGCCCCAAAAGCTCACTCAGTGCCACCGGCTCATTGCGCACTGCGCCAATAAAAACACCCCCCAATCCCAGCGACTCGGCCGCTGTCAGGGCATTTTGCCCCATTAACGCGGTATCAATAGCGCCAATCAGCAACTGCTCGGCAAAGCCGGTCCGGGCATTGGGCACCCAATGTAAATGCCGGTGAAAATCGGCACAAAACACCCAGAATTCAGCCGCGCTGCCCACATAGTCCTGATTGCCGCACAGTGCCATTACTTGCTGACGAAGGGCGGTGTCGGTAATGCGAATCACACTGGAGGCCTGCAAAAAGCTGGAGCTGGACGCCGACTGGGCAGCGGCCATAATGGCACTCCGTTGTTCAGGCGTAATGGCTTCCTGAGTAAATTTCCGAATGGATCTGTGTGCCCGCATCAATTCAATCGTGGTTGTCATATTCACCTTTCATTTTCGGTCTGTGTATCATCATGCTCATTGAGGCCGTCTGAATGGAAGCAACCGTGAAGCAAACCCAGCATATTGAACCCATGTCCCGCCGCCATGGTCCTGCCCTGGCTGCTGCTGGCCTTGCCGGCATCATCTTGTTACTTCCCCTGCTCTACTGGTTTAATCACAGCGCTCAGCTGGTGCTGATATTTTTAATGCTGGCTTGTCTGGTCTGTCTGGTACTGGGTCTGCTGAAGCTGCGCGAGCCGGTATACAGCTTTTCCCTCAGCGAAGACAATTTACACTTTCATCATCGCATTGGCGGCTGGAGCCTGCACTGGAGCAATATTGTGCGGGTGGATCAGCCCAGAGTAAACAGCGGCCTGGATTTGGTCGCACTGCCTTATGTGGGCATTAAAATACGCGATTATGATGAGTTTTTACCACTGATGACACCAAGGCTGATTGTGCACCTGCTCACAGATCAGCGCCCTTTGCTGGCCATGGGCGTGCGCTTTGGCACCATAGACAGAGCCAAACTGCACGACTGGCTGATAGAAGATACTCACTACCGTTCGGCAGCGGGCCGTCATTATCAGGGCCTTGCTGCCATGCTGGGGCACCGTATGAGTCATTTACGTGAACTGTACGGCTACGATTTAATGGTGCATGAATCATGTCTGGACAGAGACACCGCCGATTTTGTACAGCTGCTGCGCCGTTATCATGGCACCGGGCCGGTGGCGCTTTAATCGCGGCGTGCCGGCAGGCACAATAACGCTTTTCTCCTTAAGGCGTGCCCATGAAACATCTTGATGCCCTGTATCTGTTTGTAAAGGTGGTGCAACAGGGCGGTTTTTCCCATGCTGCCGCCCAGCTGGCCATGCCGACTGCCACCCTCAGCCGGCGCATTTCCAACCTGGAGCAGGCGCTGGGCTGCAAACTGCTCAGCCGCACCACGCGCAAGCTGCAGCTGACGGAAGAAGGCCGGCGCTACTATGAGCGGCTGAATCCGCTGTTAAGCGAGATGGAACAGGTTACCGGAGATATTCAGGGGCAAACCCAAACCATGAGCGGCCTGATTAAAGTGGCCGCCCCCATCGCCATTTCCAATACCTTTCTGATGGATGGCATTACCGAATTTTGCCTGCAATATCCGCAAATACGCATCGATCTGCTGCAAAGTAACGATTACACCAGCCTGCTGGATACGGATCTGGATGTGGTGTTTTTCAGCGGCGAGCTGCCCGACTCCACCCTGCGCTCACGCCAGCTGGGCGAGGTGCAATATGGCCTGTTTGCCGCCCCCCGTTATCTGGCCGAAAAAGGCGAGCTTAACCATCCGGAAGAGCTGGATCAGCATCATATTATTCAGTGCTGGCCTCATCGCAACTGGCAGCTTACCGACAGCCGGGGCCGGCGCTTTCACCTAAAACCTGTGGCCCGGCTATCGGTTAATCAGATGCAGTCAGCGGTGAAGGCTGCCATCAAGGGGCTGGGTATTGTGAATGTGCCCCGTCATTACGTGGCTCACTATACAGAAGCAGGCTTGTTACAACCGGTGTTACCGGACTGGCTGGGCGGTAAACGACCATTTCATATGGTGTATCACAATCGGGAGCTGGCACCGGTGCGGCTGAATGCGTTTATTGAGTTTATTGATCAACATATGCGATACCGGCTGGCATCAACCTGGGTAACCATGGGGGAAACAAAGCAGGAATAGCAGACAAAAAAATGGGCAGAAAAATCTGCCCGACTCCACTA
This sequence comes from Oceanimonas sp. CAM02, assembly GCF_032842915.1. Taxonomy (NCBI): domain Bacteria; kingdom Pseudomonadati; phylum Pseudomonadota; class Gammaproteobacteria; order Aeromonadales; family Aeromonadaceae; genus Oceanimonas; species Oceanimonas sp. CAM02. The sequence continues at coordinate 86,278 of NZ_JAWJBK010000030.1, read as the reverse complement.
ACAAAAGATCTCTGTAAGCTATGAACACACGGTATCACAGGCCAAGGAGGTTAATTAGCTGTTATTTTGCAAAACGAATTATGTGATTATCCCATTTTTGGAATAATCATTTTGCCAGCTCTGTTTCCCATACCACTGCCTGCCCTTTGGGCCAGCGTTCATCGAGATCAGCATAGGCTTGCTCCAGCAAATGCCGCTTAATTTTAAGGGTGGGCGTTAAGATATCGTTTTCTACGGTCCAGGACTCATCAATCAGCAAAATGCCACCCAGCCGCTGATGGCTTTCAAGCTGGCCGTTAATCCGCCCCAGGCACGCCGACAGCTCACTGGCCAGCTGCTCTTTGCTCTGCGCAGCGGCATGCTCCGACAACTGCACCAGCGCCATGGGCTGCGCCTGACCACTGCCCACCACACACACCTGTTCCACCAGGCTGCTTTCAATCAGCATGGCCTCTATGGGCACCGGCAGCACATATTTGCCCTTGGCGGTTTTAAAGGCATCTTTCAGCCGGCCGGTTATGGTAAGAAAACCTTCATCGTCCAGCTTGCCCCGGTCGCCCGTGTGCAGCCAGCCATCGCGCAATGTTGCCTGGGTTGCTTCTTCATCTTTATAGTAACCGCTCATCATGCCTTCACAGCGGCACAGAATTTCCCCTTCATCGGAAATGCGGATCTCCACGCCCACGCCGGCCTTGCCGACGGTACCGACTTTGTCGGAACGAAACGGATAGTTAAGGGTGGAATAGGCCAGGTTCTCGGTCATGCCCCAGGCTTCGGTGATGGGCATGTCCAGCTTTTCATACCAGCGCAACAACCAGGGTGAAATGGGAGCCGAGCCGCAACCCAGAATACGGGCCTTGTCGAGCCCGAGGCCGGCCTGAATTTTCTTTTTCACCAGACCCGACAACAGCGGAATGCGCAGCAGCAATTTCAGTTTGGCTTCTGGCAGCTTTTCCAGAATGCCGCTGCGAAAGTTGGTCCAGAGCCGGGGCACAGAAATAAACACTGTGGGTGAAATGGTTTTTACGTTATCCACAAAAGTGGGCAGGCTGTGTGCAAAGCCTACCTGCGCACCGGCATAGAGGCTGGAGCCCAGGATATAAACCCGCTCGGTAATATGCGCCAGGGGCAGATAGGAAAAGGCCCTGTCGTCTTTGTTAAGCCCCGTGCTTTCCAGAATGCCCCGGCAGGCTGCGGCATAGGCACCATGGGTTATCATCACGCCCTTGGGCTTGCCGGTGCTGCCGGAGGTGTACACCAGGCTCATGAGGGCACCGGCCTCAGGCACGGGTTTCTCTGCGATGGGATCCTGCACCAGCAGGCTGCTCCAGTGATGATGGGTCTCCATGCTGGTGTCGTAGGGCATGGCAAGGCGCATCACTCCCTCGGGAATGCCCGGCTCCTGAGTGTCGGGGTTGTCGAGCTTGCCGATAAATACCGCTTTACTTTCACTGTGCTCCAGCACATAGCGAACGGTTTCGGCACCGGCAGTAGGATAAATGGGCACACTGATGTAACCGCCCATTTGCAGGGCAAAATCACAGATAAACCATTCGGCACAGTTTTTGGAAAGCAGTGCAATTTTATCGCCCGGCTCAAAGCCCAGCTTGCTCAGGCCGGACACCAGCCGGCCAGCCATTTCCAGGACCGAACTCCAGCTGTGATCATGCCAGCCGTCAGCCCTGGGCTGACGCAGATAAATTGCCTCGGGCTGCTGCTCGGCCCAGTGGTACAACATTTGTAATGGCAATGTGCGATCGGAAGCAGTCATAAGTTTCCTTATTGCTGATGGGAGCCACTGACACAAGTATTGCAAACATTTTACAGAGCGGCAGCTTTTATGTGAGTCAGGTTACTGATTGGCTTAAGAAAAGCTGATCAATGCCGGCTTTTTATAAAGGCGTGAAAATCGGCTTCAAACAGGGGCCGGCTGAACCAGTAGCCCTGAATGGCATCACACCCTTTGTTACGCAAACGTGTCAGCTGCGCTTCGGTTTCCACGCCCTCGGCAATGGTGCTCATGCCCAGGCTCTTTGCCATTTGAATAATGGCATTCACAATGGCCTTGTCTTCATGGTTATCGGTAATATCGTCGATAAAGGACTTATCGATTTTCAGCTTATTCACCGAGAAGCGTTTCAGATAACTCATGGAAGAGTAACCGGTACCGAAATCATCAATGGAAATGCGAAAGCCGGCGGCACTCAGAGTGGCAAGCTGCTCACCGGTGTGCTCCGGATTCAGCATGGCCACAGTTTCGGTCAACTCCAGTTCGAGCCGGCTGGCGGGCACACCGCTGGCGGCAACCCGCTGTTGCAGCCGGGCCACAAAATCGGGCTGCGCCAGCTGTACTGCAGAGACATTAATGGCAATCACGATATTCTCAAAACCTGACTGCTGCAGCCGGTTCAGTTGCTCCAGCACCCGATCCACTATCCACCAGCCAATGTTCACAATCAGGCCGTTCTGCTCGGCCAGCGGAATAAACTCACCCGGTGACACAAAGCCCCACTCAGGATGTTGCCAGCGCAGCAGCGCTTCGGCACCGGTGACACTATCCTGCTGTAAATCCAGCTGGGGCTGAAATGCCAGCGCCAGCTCGCCATTAACCATGGCATTTTTCAGGGCGGTTGCTAATGACAGCGCCCGTTCACTGTTTTTCTGCATGTCGGGCGCATAAAAGCGCAGCCCGTTGCGGCCGTCCTGCTTAACCCGATACATGGCAAGCTCAGCCGCCTGAAACAGATGCTGAGCGCTGTTACCGTCTTCCGGAAAAGTGGCAATGCCCAGAGATGCACTCAGCGACAGAGACGTGCCCGCCGTGGGCACAGGCTGCTCAATGCGCGCCAGCAAGCGTTCTGCCAGCAGTGCCAATGACTTGTGTTCACTGTTTTTTACCGTGAGCACAACACTGTCTCCTTCAGGCCGGCCAACCAGGCTGCCTGGTGCCAGCTCTTCTTGCAGGCGGTTGGCCATTTCCACCAATATTTCATCACCGGTGGCATGCCCCAGGGTATCGTTCACCGCCTTGAAGTTATCAATGTCCAGCCACATCAGCGCCAGCCCCTGCCCCATGGAAGCGGCCGTTTTCATTTGCAGGGCCAGTTGCTGCTCAAAGGCCTGTTTATTCAGCAGGCCGGTCAGCTGATCAAAACGAGACAGCTCACGCAACCGCTCGGCATTGTGTTTTTGCTCGGTAATGTCTTCCTTGTGAGCCACGTAATGAATAACCCGGCCCAGCTCATCGGTAACCGGATAGATGGTGGTACTTTCCGTGTATTCATCACCCTGCCTGCGCCGGTTAATCAGCTCTCCTTTCCAGGTGTGGCCACGCCCCAGCGTGCTCCACATATCCTGATAGACACTGTGAGCCGTTTTACCCGACTTGAACATTTTGGGATTTCGCCCTATCACTTCCGCCGCACTGAACCCGCTCACGGCCATAAAAGCCGGATTCACATACTGCAGCCTGACATCGGCGTCGGTAATAATAACCGGATAGGGGCTTTGCTCCAGCGCCTTGGACAACAGATGGATCACACCGTCTTGCCGGCGCTGGCGCACCCGGCTCCAGATGCTGTCTGCCAGAATCTGCAGACTGTCGGCATCTTGCCGGTGATAACGCCGTTTGCCCAGCACCGTCAGCACCAGTGGCACATGTCCTTTATCAATAACGGGCACACTCATGCCGGTGGCAGCCAGTGACGAATAGGGAGTGTCTTCTGCATCATGCCACTGCACCGTATTATGACGGGCTGCCGCGGTCTGCCAGGGCGAGCTGTCTTGTTCCAGATCTGCCGGGCTGATCCCAAAAGGCACGGCATCTACCGGCAAATATTCGGCATCATGCTCACGGCAGACATGAATAACCGCCGCAGTGCTGACACTGAGCTCCGCTGCCTCTTTAGCACAGGTAAATAACAGCTCGGCCACGCTCGCTTTATGATCCAGATGATTCACCAGTGAAAGGGCATTATTCAGCCGGGTTTCATGCTGAATACGCTGTTCATTGGCCACCTGGCGGGTCACATTCCGCGACATCACCAGAAAGCTGCGCCGGGACTGATTACGTTTGCGCGACACCGACAGCTCCAGATGCTCTCCCGAGCTCAGGGCCATTCTGGTGTGATGGGCAATACCGTATTTATCCGCCTCTTGCAGCGCATGAAAGAAAGCATTGCCCGCCTGTGCCGGCAACCAGTCTTGCTGCTCACTGCCGGCCGGCAAATCTCCCGCGTCTCCGGTGGCATAAACAGACAGCACCCGGCCGTTGTCGTCTACCTCCAGCAGTGCATCGGGCAGCGCGTTTAAGGTTGCCTGCAGCCGGGAGCGGGCGTCACTTAACGACTGATAGGGTTCATAGACAGTTTCACGGAACAGCGCACGATAGAGAAAACCGTAGCTGATAATTTTGTAACCGTGCCCAAGAATATTAAAGGCATCAGTAAATTCGACATAACGGGTAAGAAAGTACTCCGCCATGGCCATAATAATGGCCGAGACGGTTAAATAGAGATAGCCGAGCTGGCCGCTGCGCCGGTAACCTTGCAGCAATCCCAGTGCCGCCAGCAGACAGGCGGCAATCATGCCGTATTCAAACTGTATCTTGAAAGGCGTTAACCCCTCTCCCACCACAAAGGTATCGGGCACAGTGCCGGGAAAGCCAATAAACCAGACCTGACACAGCGCCACCACGCTTAACACAAACATCAGGCCACAGCGGCGCTGCCACCTTGTGGTGGTGCGACTGGAAAGGGAAGGTACAAATGCCATCAACAGCAAGGTGATGGCGGTAAGCGCGCGGGCTGCCAGCCAGAAATTAATGGCTTTTTCCGGAGTATTGTCGGTAATAAAGGCGGGCATGACCCGGTAAGACAGCAGATGGGACAAGTCGAGCAGCGCAACACCCAAAAAGCCCGCGCCAATCACCAGCGCCTGCAAGGAAGGCCGGTATCGCTGGGTTACCCATGCCATGCCAAAGATCATCATGGCAACAGCAAAGGCAAACATCTCAAAGATAATATTCAGCGGCACATAATGAATTAACGACTCAAGCTGCTGCACCACAGGCGGCACCTGGGCCACCATCATCAACAGCGCCAGCACACTCACCCAGACACAACCCTGAACCACTTCCCTGTTGTGCCACATGCCGGCTGGCATTAACCATGCCTTACTCAATATCCACCCCTGATACTTGCTGCTTATTACCGGTATGACACCGGCACATAGCGGCAAAGTCTGTATCAGTTCTGCCGGTGAATCAAGCGGTTAACATCACTCCCGCGTCGCCATTTTTTTGACACATTCGCTTACAGACTCTCTGCAAACAGGATCAGCAATACACTGACCGCCAGCAACACCCACAAACACCGCTCTACCCAGTCTGTTTCCATCGTTCTTTACTCTTGAGTTTTCGCCACTGCCATAAGCTGTGCAAAATAAGAGCCAATAATGTCGGCAACCTGAACAAAAAACCCCGCACATGACTGTGCGGGGTTGTAACAGACTAAAAACCGGCTTTTGCGGCAGCCCTGCCGGAAGCCGGTCCGGCTTTGATGCACCAGCTTCGGTACAGGTGCCAGCTCATCAGTCCGGCCAGCAGATTTCCTGCCATGGCACCCAGCAGCAGCCCGTTCAGGCCATCCAGCATGGAGCCGAGCCACAACAGAGGCAGGTAGCACACCAGCAACCGCAGTGCCGACATCACCAGGGCCAGCCGGGGCATGCCCATGGCATTGCATGCCGATACCAGGATCATGCACACCCCCATGGCACCGTAACTGAGCGGCACCCGCCACAGGTAACCGGAAAGAATGGCAGCAGTGGTGCCGTCGCTGGTAAGCACATGACTCAGAGGCACAGATACCACCACCAGCAGCAGCGCCAGCGCCAGCTGCCATAACAGCACAAAGGTCATTGCGGTACGTACCAGTTGCCGTATCTGCTCCATATCCTTGCTGCCCCTGAGCCGGCCAATCATGGGCGGCATGGCCATGGTCAGGGCCAGCACCACCACGATGGACAGCAGCTCAATACGGCTGCCCAGCCCCCAGGCAGCCACCGCATGCTCGCCATGCACAGCCACCAGCGCTGTGGCCAGCATGGCTGACAAGGGCGGCACCAGCTGGCTAAGGGTGCTGGGCAGCATAAAGGACAACAGGCGAGTCAGCCCGCTCCGGATCCGGGCGGTATGACGTGGCAAGCGGATCAGTCGGCGGCGCAACAGACCGGTAAAAATAACCACACAACCGGCCCCAAAGGCACAGACGGTGGCCCAGGCGGCCCCGGCCAGGCCCATGTCCAGGGTAAAAATGAACAGGGGATCCAGCACCACGTTGATCAGGCTGGTCAGTACCATCACCAGCCCGGGCAACAGGGTTTCGCCGTAGGCGCGGAACAAACTGTAGCCAAAATACAGCATGGCTCCCAGCCAGCAACTGAACAACCAGGGCAGCCAATATTCCCGCACCAGCGGAAGCAGCGACCCGGAGGCCCCCAGACGAAAGACAATCTCTTGCTGCCCGGCCCAGACTAGCAGGCAAAGCAGTAACACCACTCCCCCGCCGGTGGCCAGCACCAAGCTGCCCAGTTGCCTGGCTTCACCTTGTTTGCCGGCTCCGAGCGCAGTAGAAATAATGGTGGTGGTGGCAATGCCCAGACCAACCTGAATGCCGATGATCAGCTGATATACCGGAATGGTAAAGCCCACTGCCGCCAGCGGCTGGGTGCCCAGCTGGCCGATAAAGGCACTGTCGACCATCTGGCTGCTCATGATGGCCAGCACACCAATCAGCATGGGCCAGGTCATGCGGTACAGCTGCCGGCCAAGGGACCCGCCGGTGGATTTTATCATGTCAGTCATTGCCTGGCAGCAACGGCTTATGCAGTGGCATCTGCTGCAGCCAGCGTGGGATAGTCGTTATATCCCTCAGCCCCCTGGGTATAAAAAGTGGCCGGATCCGCTTCGTTCAGTTCGGCACCTGCCTGCATTCGCTCCACCAGATCCGGATTGGCAATAAAAGGCACCCCAAAAGCAATGGCCTGTGCCTGACCAGACTGCACGGCCGCATTGGCTTCCTCGCGATCGTAGCCCATATTCAGGATCAGATTGCCCCGGTAGTGCTCACGGGCAGGCGTTACTACATCCAGCTGCTGCTCACCCAGAAAATCACCGCGCATCAGGTGCAGGTAAGCCAGCTGGCAGTCGTTCAGGCGCTGTGCCAGCCAGGTGGTCAAGCCGACCGGATCGCTGTCTTTCATGCTGTTAAAGCTGTTCAGCGGCGACAACCGCAGCCCCACCCGATCACTGCCCCAGACGCCGATAACGGCATCCAGTACTTCCAGCAACAAACGGGCGCGGTTTTCGATCGGTCCGCCATACGGGCCGGTGCGCAGGTTGCTGCCGTCCCGCAGAAACTGATCCAGCAGATAGCCGTTGGCACCGTGCACTTCCACACCGTCAAAACCGGCACGTTTGGCATTCTCGGCGGCTATTTTAAAGCCCTCGACAATAGCCGGGATCTCGTCATCACGCAGTTCCCGGGGCACTGTGTAGGCCTTTTTTCCTTCCGGCGTATGCGCTTCGTCATTGGTGATGGCTACTGCACTGGGTGCCACCGGCACCCGGCCGTTGTTCAGCAGCGGATGACAGGCCCGGCCCCCGTGAAAGATCTGCAGAAAAATCTTGCCGCCGCGGGCATGCACCGCCTCGGTCACTTTTTTCCAGCCGGCCACCTGGGCCTCTGAGTAGATGCCCGGCTCGCGCCAGAATGCCGAATTGCCTTCCATCGCCATGGTGGCCTCGGCAATCAACAAGCCGGCAGAAGCGCGCTGAGCATAATGCTCAGCAATAAGATCAGTAGGCACATGATCGGCATCGGCGCGAACACGGGTCAGCGGGGCCATCAGCACCCGGTTATTCAGTTCAACGGCACCCAGCCGGACCGGCGTAAAGAGATTGGTCATAAAAATCCTCGTTATGGTGACTGGCAGGAAAGACCTGCCAAAAGCATGAGCCTATTTCGCCAGAACCGGCCATGGCTGTGTAGCTGGTCCGGCTTTGGAACGGTTGTGAATAAAAGTTGAAACCAGACTGGTACCATACCGGTCGTATAATGCACCAAATTTCTGTTGGCTTTTGACTCCCCCAGCGTATTACACCCGGTCAAAACCGTTGATCACTGAGGCCCTATAACCCGATGATTCCCAATCAGCTCAACATCTTTCTTGCCGTGATAAGGCACGGTAACTTTTCTTCTGCGGCCAGGCATCTGGGGGTAACTTCGGCGGCCGTCAGCAAGGCCGTGGCCCAGTTGGAGAAGTCACTGGAATTGCGTTTGTTTCACCGTACCACGCACTCTCTTACCCTCACCGAAGACGGCCATGAACTGCATAAAAGAACCGGCCCTCTGGTGGAGCAGCTGGAAGATCAGATAAGACGCAGCAAAGACAAGAAAAAGCAGCCTCACGGCCGGCTGAAAGTGAACCTGCCCGACAGCTTCGGGCGCATGGTGGTGCTGCCCCTGCTGCCCGCCTTTCTCGAAAAATATCCCGACATTGAGCTGGATCTGCAGTTTGATGACCGCATCGGCGATCTGGTGAAAGAAGGTGCTGATGTGGGCATTGGCGTTATGCTCAATCAGGACAGCCGCCTGATTGCCCGCGACTTTTATCAGCTGCAACCCGTGCTGGTGGCCAGCAGTGGCTACATTGAAAAATTTGGCGAGCCCGCCACCCCAAATGAGCTGTTGCACCATAACTGCATTGCCTACCGCTCCTCCACTACCGGCCGCAAAAAAACCTGGGACTTTCGCGTAAAAGGCGAGCTGATCCAGCACGAGCCTCAGGGTAACCTGACCGTAAACAGCCTGTCGGCCGCCATCAAGGCAGTAGAAATGGGCGTGGGTATTGCTGCCGTGGGCATTGGCCACGCTCAGGCCTGTATTGAACAGGGTTGTTTTCGCCGCGTGCTGCGAGACTATGAGGCCGATCCCATTCAGGTAATGATTTACTACTCGTCGCGCAACTACCTGCCGGCAAAAACCCGGGTGTTTATCGATCACCTGATGGAACACGTTCACGATAAGCGCACTACCGATCTGGACGCCATTATTCATGAGCTTTGAAGCGTTATTACTGCCGTGTTTTATTTTGCTAATGAACAGAATAAACTTAATGGCTTTGTTATGCGCTCACAGCATCTGTTCTGACTTTGGTTTTGGTGTAATTTATTGGCGGATACTCACCGTGATTTTGAAAATACCACCACAAGAATTGCCCTTCTGCACCAAGCAGAGTGTCGCCAAATTTACGGTAGTCACAAAAGGCGATCTCTATTGCCCCGTAATTTCTTATTATCATATTAAATTTCAACGAGTTGGCCTTCGACGTGGCATGTAGGTTTGCGTGTCGAAAATACCTGGATTTGAAACTGGTCTTGGTTTGGCCTATATAAAGGATGCTGCTCTCGCCATTGAGGCGAGGCACGGGTTTTGAGGACAAGAAAAAATAGATTATGTTTTTTGCCTGAGCAGCAGCCTCCGAGCCATAAACATTTTCAAAATTGAACTTTGAAAGCTCATTGATTTGGCCCGGTAGACGCTCAAAATTGCTCACCAGAGATGACAAGTCATGCTTTGTAATCAAACCTACAGCTCCGTACATGAGTGACCTGATAAATGGGTAGCCCCGTCAGGCAACCATTCGATACTCAAGGCACCACCACCAAAACGAATAATCCCTTCTTTTTTCGGCAACTCATTACATTGGCCTCGATATTCAATAAAATCATCAAGAAGCTCAATCGGGTGCAGTTTAAAACCAGGTGCCGTAACCTGATCGAAAACATCGTCTTCAAGTGTCCAAGATGTACCGCTCAAACGGTCTTCACCATCTTCCGCACAGAAAATCACCTCGCCTTTAACTTTCACAGTCTCAGGATACTGCTTGGCAAGCATAGCAAGGCGAGTAGCTTCGAAGTCTTGATCAAAATTTGGCATATTTTTTCCTTTGGCTCGTTATTTTTCAGCTTGTACCATCTAGGCGACAAGTTACGTCGCATAGCCGCATAACGCCAGCCGGGTAATGCAAGTGCTGGAAATACTGGCACCGGCGGTGGAGGTATACAGCATTGACGAAGCTTTTCTGGATCTGAGCGGCATCACCAATGTGGTGGCGCTGGAGCAGTTTGGCCAGCAGATAAAAGCAACAACGGCCCAGTGGGTTGGCATTACGGTTGGAGTGGGCATGGCACCCACCAAAACCCTGGCCAACTATGCCGCCAAAAAGTGGCCGGCAGCTGCAGGCAATGAATATTTGCACAGCGCTGGATCTGGCCGGTATGCCGCCCACGCCGCCGAGAAACTGCGGCAGGAGCAACAATACTGCCGGGTTGTGCTGGTATTTATGCGCACCAGCCCGTTCGCCGGCAATGAACTCAAGTACAGTCATCATGCAGCCGTTACCCTGCCACTGCCCCGGATATTGTAGCGGCGGTAATAAAAGGGCTGGACCTTATCTGGCGGCCCGGCTACCACTATCAGAAAGCTGGGGTCATGCTGCTGGACTTCTGGCCGCCCGGCACCTACCAGCCGGAGCTGTTCGATTCCATTAACGAACGCCCCAAAAGCCAGAAGCTGATGCAGGCCATGGATGCCATTAACCACAGTGGCCGCAGGCGAGTGTTTCTGGCAGCCGAAGGAATAACACAAGAGTGGCAAATGAAGCGGGCGCGGCTGTCGCCCGCTTATACCACCCGGATTAAGAAATTACCGGTAGTCAGGTGATGCTTGGTTTTCAGCTTTTACGTCAAACATTCTTTAATTCACAGCGACTGTGAAAGCATGAAATGCTGAAACGGTTTTACCCAGACCGTTTTAACCCGCCCGGCTGAGATAAGCGTCTGGATCAAGACAAGAGAAGTAAGCCAAAGTATCTGTTGTAAAAAGCAGATACAAAAAAGCCCTTGATAAACAAGGGCTTAAATGTAAATTTGGCGGTGAGGGAGGGATTCGAACCCTCGATACGTTGCCGTATACACACTTTCCAGGCGTGCTCCTTCAGCCACTCGGACACCTCACCAATTTTTGTGCTGTATTTTATTTGAGAGTGTTTAGCTTCACTCAGTGCTGAAGGCCTGTACCTTGTCAGCGGGGCGTATAGTAGGCAAGGCCGGCGTCGGGTGCAACCCTTTTGTTACCATGCCGTTTTGTTTGCGCATTATTGCAGCACTGTTGCTGTAATAATGCCATCACTGCGAGACGGGCGACGATGCGCCACGACTCTGGCATAATGGACGACCGTTTTTTGCAGCAACAGGACCAACTTGATGACGGCAACAACTTCCGCCACTCAGCTACACGAGCGTTTTCGAGGCTATTACCCTGTGGTGATCGACGTGGAAACCGGCGGGTTTAACGCCAAAACCGATGCTCTGCTGGAAATTGCCGCCATCACCCTGAAAATGGACAAGGACGGCTGGTTAAAGCCGGATCAGACCTTTCATTTTCATGTGTCTCCCTTTGAAGGGGCCAATCTGGAGCCAGCGGCGCTGGAGTTTACCGGCATTGACCCCTGGAGTGCCCTGCGCGGTGCCGTGACCGAGCGGGAAGCGCTGGAGCAGATTTTTAAAGGGGTGCGCAAGGGCATTAAGGCCAACAAGTGCCAGCGGGCGGTGATTGTGGCGCACAACGCCTCGTTTGATCATGGTTTTGTAATGGAAGCGGCCGAGCGCGCCGAGCTGAAACGCAATCCGTTTCATCCTTTCGCCACCTTCGACACCGCCAGCCTGGCGGGCCTGGCGCTGGGGCAAACGGTATTGGCCAAGGCCTGCCGCGCCGCGGGCATGAGCTTTGATAACAAGGAAGCCCACAGCGCCCTGTATGATACCCGCAAAACTGCAGAGTTGTTCTGCACCATCGTTAACCGCTGGAAACTGCTGGGCGGCTGGCCCCCTGCCCCGGCAGAAGCGCCTGATTTTGGCAGCGATGAGCCTGCACCGGAATAAAAGCGCCCGCCAGTTGGCGGGCGCGTTACTCAGCCGGTCTGGTTAACCGGCATCGGGGAGGCAAGATGCCCGGTGCGCACCCAAAGCCGAGTGTGGCCAATGGCATTCAGCTCGGGCACCGACATGGGTGCCAGCCGCAACCAGCTGAGTGGCCCCAGGGTTTGTTTGCCGTCGCTTAACTGGCCCGATATCACCAAAATTTCCAGGCCGGCACGGTAGCAGCAGGCAGGAAAACGCCCTCCGTCAGCAAACTCCAGCAAACTGGTGTTCACTCCCCCGTAGCGGTGCAATGACAAGCGCCGAAAGCCGTGCTCTCCGGTTAACCATAACCCCTGCGCTTCCTGTATTACCTTGACTTCGCCGTCGCTTTTATCGAACTGATTGAGCTTGACGAATATCATACAGCCGGAACGGCTGAAGACACTGTGCCGGCTGCCCGGCGGATGACGCACGTAGGTGCCGGCTTCATGATCGCCGTTTTCATCAGAAAAGGTGCCTTCCAGCACCCAGAATTCCTCACCCAAAGGGTGCTCGTGCTCCGCAAATACAGAGCCCGGCTGAAAGCGCACCAGGCTGGTAACATGACCGCTTTCGGCGGCTTCGCGCTCCAGCGGATAACGCCACACGCCGGCCGCCGGCGAGGGCTGCCAGCGATCGGGGTCATAACTGAGGGTGAGAGATTGAGCAAAGTCCATATTCAGCATCGGCACTAACCCGACGAACAAGTGGGATCATTATCCTGACCCCGCTGGCTGAATTGGTCAAGCGTTCTGCAGGGTTTCACAGGGGTAGTGATAACCGCCTTCGCCGTCGGGCACAAAGCTGAGACGATGGCTGATGCAGGAAGGAGCATCGGACTGATGATGGGACACAAACAACAGCTGTGTGCTGCCTTCGGCCACCAGCAGATCAATCCAGCGTTTTACCCAGTGGCGGTTCAGGGTGTCCAGCCCCTGCAATGGTTCATCGAGAATAAGAATGGGCGGATGCTTGACCATGGCGCGGGCAATCAGCAGCAGCCGTTGCTGGCCATAAGATAAGTTGCGGAACGGCTCATTGGCCTGTGCCGTCATGCCCAGCAGCGCCAGCCACTGGTCGGCCAGCTTGAGCTGCGCATCACCGGGCTGCTGATAAACACCGATGGAGTCAAAAAAGCCCGACAGTATCACCGCCCTGGGGGTGGCGGTCACGCGGTAGTCCTGCTGCATGGTGGTGCTGACATACCCGATGTGCTGTTTGATGTCCCAGATGGTTTCGCCACTGCCCCGGCGGCGGCCAAATAAAGTGAGATCGTTGCTGTAGCCTTGTGGGTGATCCCCGGTCACCAGACTGAGCAGGGTCGACTTGCCGGCACCGTTGGGACCCATTATCTGCCAGTGCTCACCGGGGTTTACCTGCCAGTTGAGGCCGTTCAGGATCACCTTGTCACCAAAGCTCACGCGCATGTCGCGCATGATAATGCGCGGCGTGTTCGCATCCAGCTCACGCCGCTCGGCATCGGGATCCGCCGGTGGCAGTGCCTGTGTGCTGGCTTCCAGCGCTGCCAGATGATGCAGCTGCTGCAGTTCGGCAGAGGCTGCCACCTGCTCACGGGGGCCGGCCTGGGCCAGTTCGCATTCTGCCAGCAGCCCAAGATGGGTGGCAAAGTCCGGCAGCTCCTCAAATCGGTTTACAATCAGCACCAGGGGCTGGCCGGCAGCTACCAGTTCGGCCAGCAACGTCATCAGGCTGTTATGGGCGTTTACGTCCAGGCCGTCAAAGGGCTCGTCAAGCACCAGAAGCGCAGGGTGGCTGAGCAGCGCCCGGCACAGCAGCACCTTGCGGGTTTCACCGGTAGACAGATATTTAAAGCCGCGATCCAGCAGCGGGCTGATGCCAAACCGTTCGGCAAGCTCAGCCAGCTCGCCGGCATCATGACCGCCTTCCAGCATGATCTGGCGGGCGCTGTGACCGTCGTCCTGAGCGTCGAGCAAGTCGCTTTCGTCCTGCTCCCACTCCCGGTCTGCCAGCTGCTGCAATTGCTCAAACGACACCCACTCTGTGCTGGCAAAACCATATTCGGCCTCACCTTGCGTGCGCTTCAGCTCACCGGCCAGCGCCCGGGCCAGTGCTGTTTTGCCGCTGCCGTTGGCACCCACAAAGGTCCAGCACTGCCCCTGCTCAAGGTTCAGTTCGGGAATGTGCAGCTGATGGCGTTCACTGATGGTAAAACGGGCGTCCTTGATACAAATGGCGCTCATGAAAGCGGTTCCTTTACAGTTGTGACAAAAATCACATAATCCGCAACCCGGCAGCCGGATGCAAGTGCAATCATGCCGGCATATAAACGCTAATTGTGAGCCATGCCCCAGCCTGCAAGCCGATAACAGGCTAACGTCAAAGGTGTTTTTGCACACTACCCGCACACCAAGGAGTGCCCATGCGTTATCACCCCAAGTTAATGGATGAACTGAATTTATTGCTGCACTTTAATCTGGATACCAATCAACAAGGCATTAAGGTACATCATGATGCCGAGCCGAGCATGATTGATGCAGCCGCCAGTTTGCATGGCAAGGGGCTTATCACTCAGGTTGACGGGGGCTACCTGACGGAACTGGGACGAGAAACCGCCGAGCATGCACAGGCCATGCTGGGGCTGCTGAAAGAGTAAACAAAAAATGCCGGCGCAAGGCCGGCATTTGGGTATTTAACAGTCAGCCATGTTACTTGGCAGACAGATCACCGGCGTGCTCGGTCAGGTATTTGGCAACACCTTCGGGAGAATCTTTCATGCCGGCTTTGCCTTTTTCCCACTGAGCGGGGCACACTTCGCCGTGCTCTTCGTGGAACTGCAGCGCGTCGATCATGCGCAGCATCTCGTCGATGTTACGGCCCAGGGGCAGATCGTTCACAACCTGGTGACGAACCACGCCGTTGGCGTCGATCAGGAAAGAGCCACGGAAAGCAACACCGGCTTCCGGGTGCTCAACGTCATAAGCCTGGCAGATTTCGTGCTTCACGTCAGCGATCAGCGGGTATTTAACCGGACCGATACCGCCGTTCTCAACAGCGGTGTTACGCCAAGCGTTGTGGCTGAACTGGGAGTCGATGGACACGCCAATCACTTCCACGCCGCGCTTTTGGAACTCGTCAAAACGCTGGTCAAAGGCGATCAGCTCAGACGGGCACACAAAGGTGAAGTCCAGCGGGTAGAAAAACACCACGGCGGCTTTGCCCTTGGTGAACTCCTTGAGGTTGAAGTTATCAACGATTTCGCCATTACCCAGAACGGCAGCAGCGGTAAAGTCGGGAGCCTGACGGCCTACCAGTACGCTCATGTTTATCTCCTTGCTGTGTTAACACGCGAAAAATCATCAATCTATCGCGGCGGAACCAACAGTATATGGGCGCGGTTGCACAAACCCAAGGGCGAAGGCAGCGATAACGTGATGCTTGTACAAAGTTCACACAATGTGGTTTTCCCGCTGTTTTGGCAAATAATGCTCGACATTCACGGTTCAATTTGCAAACTAGCCGCTTCGTTTGACGTTATGAACTAAAAGGATATTCCATGAATCCCGTTGTTATCGCCGTGTCGTTGATGCTGGTGCTGAGCCTGCTGCGCATCAACGTGGTGATCTCACTGGCCCTGAGTGCCCTGGTGGGCGGGCTGGTGGGCGGCCTGTCGCTGACCGACACCGCCAAGATTTTTGCCGATGGCCTGGGTGGCGGTGCCACCATTGCATTAAGTTATGCCATGCTGGGGGCCTTTGCCGTGGCCATTTCCCGCTCCGGCATTACCGATCTGCTGGCGGTACGCATCATTCGGGCTCTGGGGCAAAATGCCAGTCAGGGCCGGGTGCTCTGGATTAAATCGGTATTGCTGTGTGCCCTGCTGCTGGCGGCAGTGTCGTCCCAGAACCTGATCCCCATTCATATCGCCTTTATTCCCATTCTGGTGCCGCCACTGCTGCATGTAATGGCCCAGCTCAAGCTGGATCGCCGGGCCGTGACCTGTGTGCTGACCTTTGGTCTGACTGCGACTTATATGATGCTGCCGGTAGGCTTTGGCGGTATTTTTCTGAACAATATTCTGCTGGCCAATCTGGTGGAAAATGGCGTGGAAGCCACCAAGGGCATGCTGCCCATGGCCATGGGTATTCCGGTGGGAGGCATGTTCCTGGGTCTGCTGGTGGCGCTGTTTATCAGCTACCGCAAACCCCGCCAGTACGATGAAAGCAAAATCATTGCAGTGGAGCCGGAGCATATTCAGATTAACCCGCTGCATATTTTTATTGCGGTGATCGCCATTCTCAGCGCGCTCAGCCTGCAGCTGTACAGCGACTCCATTATTCTGGGTGCCATGGTGGGCTTTATTATTTTCACCATGGGCGGGGTTATCAAGTTCCGGGAAAGTCAGGACGCCTTTACCCAGGGTGTGAAAATGATGTCAATGATCGGTTTTATCATGATCTCCGCCGCCGGCTTTGCCGCCGTAATCAAGGCCACCGACGGCATTGGTGCGCTGGTGCAGGCAGTGGCCGATGTGCTGGGTGGTCATAAAGCCCTGGCGGCGCTGGCCATGCTGGTGGTGGGCCTGCTGATCACCATGGGCATTGGCTCATCGTTTTCAACCATTCCGATTATCGCGCCCATTTATGTGCCCTTGTGCATTTCGCTGGGCTTTTCGCCGCTGGCCACCCTGGCCATTATCGGTACCGCCGGTGCCCTGGGTGATGCCGGCTCGCCGGCGTCAGATTCTACCCTCGGCCCGACCTCTGGCCTGAATGCCGACGGTCAGCACGACCATATCTGGGACTCGGTAGTACCTACCTTCCTGCACTACAATATTACGCTGGTAGGCTTTGGCTGGCTGGCAGCCATGGTGCTGTAAACTCAGCTTTCAGCGGTAAGCTGTCAGCTATCAGTTGTGCCGGGTTTTACCCGGCATTTTTGTTTCTGGCATCCATTAAATTACCCGCAGGAGACAGAAACTTAACGGCAACTACGTGCTCGTCAGGAGGGCAATGGGTGTCTGCTTCGCCGTGCCCTTTGCGCCAGGGATGGCGCAACGGAGCCTACATGGAAGTATTCACGGCGTGCCGGCGAAGTAGTGCGCATTGGCCGACGATTTTGCACAGTTTCTACATACCGCTATGTAGTTAAATCAGCGTTCGCAGCAGCGCCCGCAGCCATTGCAGGGCGGGCTGGCGGTCGTGCAGCGGGTGCCAGACGCAGTTGAGGTGATAAGCAGGCAGGTCCGGCGGCAGGGCCACCTGTTTCAGCGGCCAGGCCCCTGCCAGCAACGCCGCCACCTTGCTGGGCAGCACCAGCAGATGATCACTCTGCGCCACTATGGCCGCCGCCGACATATAACTCTGGCTGTTCACCGAAATTTGTCGCTTCAGCCCCTGCTCCGCCAGCCAGGTATCAATGCCGGCTTCACGGGTACCCAGCGGCGAATGAAACACATGGGGCAGCGTGGTGAGCTGCTCAAGAGAAAGTGCCTTTCCTACCGTTCCGTGATCAACAGCCACAATGCCCGCCAGCGGCTCGGTCAGCCAGGTTTGTGAGCACAGCGAAGGCGGAACCTTCATGTATTCATCAAAACCCAGCACCAGATCCACTTCGCCATTAGCCAGACCGGCTTCGGGCAGGGTATCCCGCAGAATTTCAATTTCAATTTGTACCCCGGGGGCCAGCGCTTTGAGCCGGTTAATCAGTGGTGGGATCAGCACGCACTCCACATAATCGGTGGTGCTGATCACAAAGCGCCGGCGCGACGTTGCCGGTTCAAAATGATCACTTCGGCCCAGCTCCTGCTCCAGCAGCGTCAATGCCCGCCGAACTGCCTGATGTAACTCCTGCGCTCGCTGGGTGGGTTGCATGCCGGTGGCCGAGCGCACCAGCAGCGGATCGGCAAAAAACCGCCGCAGCCGGTTCAGGGCATGGCTCATGGCCGGCTGGCTAATAAAGCACTGCTGTGCTGCCTGGGTCACATTGCGCTGGGTCATCAGGGCATCAAAGGCCAGCAGCAGGTTAAGATCAAGCTGGTGCAGCTTCATACAACATTCATACTGTGAATAATAAAATTTATATTATGCATTTGCTGAATGAGCTAACAAGCCGCACACTTCACGTTATTGCTACCGGCAGCCGCAAATGACGCCGGCCTTTTGACCTGATAACTGTTGACCTGATAACTGTTGACCTGATACTAGGAGCCTTGATATGACCATGGTAACCGTAGCCGCCACTCAGATGGCCTGCAGCTGGAACCGGGACGAAAACATTGCCCGTGCCGAAAAACTGGTGCGTGATGCGGCCGGCCAGGGTGCTCAGATCATTCTTATTCAGGAGCTGTTTGAATACCCTTACTTCTGCATTGATCAAAGCCCGGAGCACTTCGCTCTGGCTCAGGAAGTGGACAACAGCCCGCTTATTCAGCACTTTCAGGCTCTGGCCAGGGAGCTGCAGGTGGTGCTGCCGCTGAGCTTTTTTGAGCGTGCCGGCAATGCCTATTACAACTCATTGGTGGTGATCGACGCCGACGGTGCCGTGCTGGATCTGTATCGCAAAACTCATATCCCCAATGGCCCCGGCTATCAGGAAAAGCAGTTCTTTACCCCCGGCGACACCGGTTTCAAGGTGTGGCAGACCCGCTATGCCAAAATTGGTGTGGGCATCTGCTGGGATCAGTGGTTTCCGGAAACCGCCCGCAGCCTGGCACTGATGGGGGCTGAACTTATCTTCTTCCCCACCGCCATTGGCTCTGAGCCGCAGGATCCGACCATCAACAGCCAGCCGCACTGGACCCGCACTCAGCAGGGCCATGCTGCTGCCAACCTGGTACCGGTGATTGCGTCCAACCGCATCGGCACCGAGCAAAGCAAATATGAAGACGCTCTGGAAACCACTTTCTACGGCAGCTCTTTTATTGCCGATCAGTTTGGCGAGCTGGTACAACAGGCAGATAAAACCAGCGAGTGTGTGTTGGTACACAGCTTTGACCTGGCCGAAATTGCCAAAACCCGCGCCAGCTGGGGTCTGTTCCGGGATCGTCGCCCGGCCATGTATCAGACTCTGCTCACCTCCGACGGCAAACAGCACGGAGGTCGCTGATGGACGCACTCAAGGGCTTTTATATGCCTGCCGAGTGGGCACCCCAGCAGGCGGTATGGATGATCTGGCCGCACCGGCCCGATAACTGGCGGGAACAGGGTGCGCCGGCTCAGGCTACTTTTGCCCGGCTGGCCGAGGCTATCGCTGTGGTGACGCCGGTTTATATGGCAGTGCCGGCAGCAGAAATGAATAAGGCACGCGCTACCATGCCGGCAGCGGTAACCCTGGTGGAAATAGACAGCGACGACGCCTGGGCCAGAGACACGGGCCCCACTGTGGTAGTAAACGACAAGGGCGATATTAAAGGGCTGGACTGGCGCTTTAACGCCTGGGGCGGTGACCAGGGCGGACTTTACTCACCCTGGGACCAGGATCAGGCCATGGCGCAAGCCATGCTGGCCCAGCATGGCATTGACGCAATAGAAAGCCCGCTGGTGCTGGAAGGCGGCTCCATTCATGTGGACGGCGAAGGCACCTTGCTTACTACCAAAGAATGCCTGCTCAACGCCAACCGTAATCCTGCTCTCAGCCAGGAAGAAATAGAGCAGCATCTGCGCAACACTCTTGGGGTCACCACCTTTATCTGGCTGGATCAAGGGGTGTACATGGATGAGACCGATGGTCATATCGACAACATGGCCTGTTTTGCCCGCCCGGGTGAAGTGATTCTGCACGGTTGCGAAGACCCGCAGGATCCGCAATATGTGCGCACTCAGGCCGCCTTTGAGGTGTTAAGCTCGGCCACCGATGCCAGGGGCCGCAAGCTCAAGGTGTGGCTGCTACCCCAGCCAGGCCCGCTGTATATCAGCGAGGAAGAAGCTGCCGGCATTGCCACCGGCAGCGGCGTGCCCCGCCCCGCCGGCGAGCGTATGGCGGCTTCTTACGTGAATTTTTTAATCACCAATGGCCGCCTGCTGTTTCCGCTGCTGGACGCAAGCACCGATGACGTGGCCAAAGCGCGGCTGCAGGAAATCTTTCCGGAGCTGGACGTGGTGGGCATACCGGCGCGGGAAATTCTGCTGGGTGGCGGTAATATTCACTGCATTACCCAGCAGATCCCGGCGGTGTAAACGCCATCAGACGTATTAAAAACCGGGGTTCACAGACCCCGGTTTTTTTATGCGCCGAAACGGCTTAAAGCAAAGGGGCTGAGATCAAAGCTCGGCTCACCATCCAGCATCCAATGGGAAAACACCTCACCCAATACACCGGCAAACTTGAAGCCGTGCCCTGAACAGGCACTGGCATAAAACACCCGTTCAAACTCGGGATGTCTGTCCAGCAAAAAATGCTCGTCCGGCGTACGAATGTAGTGGCACACCTTGCCCTCCAGACACTCCCCCACCTCCGGCAGATAGGTCCGCACAAAGGCGTCCAGCTCCGCTCTGTCTTCTTCAAAAAAGCCAAAGGGAGCCAGGGGTTCTCCCGGTGCCAATGGCTGGCCGGCATCATGTCGCCCTATTTTGAGTCCTTCTCCGTTCAGGGCAGGGAAACCGTAGTAGATAGCGTCAGCAAGATCGGCTGAAAAACCAGGAAATGCCGCAGGACCGTAACGCCCGACCTCGGCACGGTACCAGGCAAAGGTTTTGCGTACTCGCTGTAACGGCAACGACAGCCCCAGTGATGCCATCAAGGGTGCCACCCGCTGACCGGCACACACCAGCACTTGTGCCGCAGTCAGCCGGGTACCGTCGGCAAGCTCTGCCTCCACTCCGCCTGAAAACGCCCGCAAGCCGATCACGGTGCGCCCGCCAAGTAATTGTGCTCCCCGCTCGGTACCAAGCCGGTGCCAGGCCTTCAGCGCCCGTTCGCAATAAAGCACACCCGCATCGGGTTCAAAGCCACCCGTAACCCCGGCAGGCACATGCCAGCCAGGCCAGCGGGCTTCAATGCCGGAAGCGCTTTCCATTTCCAATGCCAGCCCATACTCAGCGGCACTACGTTCGACCTGAGCAAGAAAGGGACTGCCGGAAACCCCGAGATTGAGCACACCCGTGGGCTCAAACACCCGCTCGCCGCTCAGTTGCTCCAGCTCGGACCACAAGGTTCTGGCTCGCAGCAACAGCGGAATATAGGCCGCCCCTTCACCATAGGCGGTACGGGTCAGCCGGGTGCTGCCATGATGGGAACCCAAGACATGGGGCGGATGCCCTTCATCGAGCAGGATCACCCGGGCCCCATGGCGAACCGCATGAAAGCCCGCTGCCATACCGACCGAGCCGGCACCGATAATGAGAATGTCTGTATCCATGAGGGAATGGCCGTGTTGATAAACAGGACTGGTAAATGGCGGGCCGGGCGAGTCCTGATATTCCGGCAAATCATTCGGCCCCCAGACACCAGTCAAAAAGATGCCGGCTCAGGGCCGGCATGACTGCATTAGTTTTCAAAGATCAGGCTTGCGCCTGCTTTTTGAAATCAGGCCTGTTCAGGCTTGGGATGTTTGGCGGCAGTGTCCTTGATCAGGGTCTGCAGCTCGCCCTGCTGGAACATCTCAATGATGATGTCGCAGCCGCCGATCAGCTCTCCTTCCACCCACAGCTGGGGAAAGGTGGGCCAGTTGGCGTATTTGGGCAGCTCGGCACGAATTTCCGGATTCTGCAGAATATCTACATAGGCAAACGGCTCGCCGCAGTTCATCAGTGCCTGGGAAGCCTGAGCGGAAAAACCACAGCTGGGAAACTTGGGAGAGCCCTTCATATACAGCAGAATGGGGTTTTCACCGATTTGGGATTTGATTTTTTCAATGGTGTCCATGACCACCTCGGACCAGAGTGTGTAAAAATTCCATTCTACTGTATCCCCTGTCGGTCTCAAGGGCCGGAACCGATAAATTACCGGCCCAGTTACCCGCACAAAAGCTGTTGTTGTTTAGCCTGCGGGCAAACTGTTACAATCTATTCAGCAATTTAGCGGTGTGCGACTAAGCTGTATGAGGTCGTCACTGTCATCAGCAAGAAGCAGCAATGTCTTCGCCGGTTCACCCGGCGCATAATAATGGAGAATTGAACATGGCTTTTGAACTTCCCGCACTGCCTTATGCCAAGAACGCCCTGGAACCGCATATCTCCCAGGAGACCCTGGAATATCACTACGGCAAGCACCACAACACCTATGTGGTTAACCTGAACAACCTGGTTCCGGGCACCGAGTTCGAAGGCAAGTCTCTGGAAGACATCATCAAGACTTCTACCGGTGGTGTATTCAACAACGCCGCTCAGGTATGGAACCACACCTTCTACTGGAACTGCCTGTCTCCCAACGGTGGCGGCGAGCCTACCGGTGCCCTGGCCGATGCCATCAAGGCCGCTTTCGGCTCTTTCGATGCCTTTAAAGAAGAGTTCACCAAGTCTGCCGTGACCAACTTCGGCTCAGGCTGGACCTGGCTGGTGAAAAAGGCCGACGGCACCGTAGGCCTGGTAAACACCTCCAACGCCGGCTGCCCGCTGACCGAAGACGGCATCACTCCCCTGCTGACCTGTGACGTATGGGAGCACGCTTACTACATCGATTACCGTAACGTGCGTCCTGACTACGTAAAAGCCTTCTGGGCCCTGGTTAACTGGGACTTCGCTGCCGAAAACTTCTCCAAGTAAGTTTTCTTGTGCGCAAAACACCCCGGCCTGCCGGGGTGTTTTTGTTATTGGGGCTTTTTTAATCAGTCCTTTCCCGTGTAAAATGCGCCCTTTCTTATATCAGTACTTCAAAGTGAGTCCAATCTAGTGAGTATGTCTGTTCCCCGTATTGGCTTTGTGTCTCTCGGCTGCCCGAAAAACCTGGTCGACTCCGAGCGTATTCTGACCCAGCTGCGTATCGAAGGTTATGACGTAGTGCCTTCTTACGATGATGCCGATATGGTGATCGTCAATACCTGTGGTTTTATCGACAGTGCCGTTCAGGAATCCCTGGAAGCCATTGGCGAAGCCCTGAACGAAAACGGCAAGGTCATCGTTACCGGTTGCCTGGGTGCCAAGGAAGATCAAATTCGTGAAGTGCACCCCAAGGTGCTGGAAATTACCGGCCCTCATTCCTACGAGCAGGTGCTGGAGCATGTGCACCGCTATGTGCCCCGTCCGGAATACAACCCCTTTGTGAACCTGGTGCCGGAGCAGGGAGTAAAACTCACGCCCAAGCACTATGCCTATCTGAAAATTTCCGAAGGCTGCAACCACAAGTGCACTTTCTGCATTATTCCGTCCATGCGCGGCGATCTGGACAGCCGCCCCATCGGGGATGTGCTGGCCGAAGCCGGCCGGCTGGCGGATGCCGGCGTCAAGGAGCTGCTGGTGATCTCCCAGGACACCTCCGCCTATGGCGTAGACGTGAAGCACAAAACCGGTTTTGCCAGCGGCACCCCGGTCAAGACCCATATTCAGGCCCTGTGTGAAGAGCTGGGTAAAATGGGCGTCTGGG
This sequence comes from Oceanimonas sp. CAM02, assembly GCF_032842915.1. Classification (NCBI taxonomy): domain Bacteria; kingdom Pseudomonadati; phylum Pseudomonadota; class Gammaproteobacteria; order Aeromonadales; family Aeromonadaceae; genus Oceanimonas; species Oceanimonas sp. CAM02. The sequence continues at coordinate 62,754 of NZ_JAWJBK010000030.1, read as the reverse complement.
TGCGACTGCACTATGTGTACCCCTACCCGCACGTGGACGACCTTATTCCGCTGATGCGCGACGGCAAGATCCTGCCCTACCTGGATATTCCGCTGCAGCACGCCAGCCCGCGCATTCTCAAGTTAATGAAGCGCCCGGGCGCGGTAGAGCGCACCCTCGAGCGTATTCGCCGCTGGCGCGAAATCTGCCCCGAGCTTACTATTCGCTCCACCTTTATTGTGGGCTTCCCCGGCGAGACCGAGGAAGACTTTCAAATGCTGCTCGACTTTATTGAACAGGCCGAGCTGGATCGCGTGGGTTGCTTTACCTACAGCCCGGTGGAAGGTGCCCGCGCCAACGAGCTGGCGGATCCGGTGCCGGAAGAGGTTAAACAGGAACGCTATGAGCGCTTTATGGCGCTGCAGCAGCAGATTTCCACTCGTCGCCTGGCACAAAAGGTGGGCAAAACCATCAAGGTGCTGATTGATGAGGTGGACGAAGAAGGTGCCATTGGTCGCTCCAGCGCCGATGCACCGGAAATTGACGGCATGGTCTATCTGAACGGCGAAACCAGCCTCAAGCCCGGTGATATGGTGACCGTCACCGTGACCCATTCCGACGAATACGATCTCTGGGCCGAGCTGGCCTGAAAAGAGTGGTGAATAACAGCCCCGGTTAACGGGGCTTTTTTATAATCGTGTGTTGTTAATTCATTTCATTTGTTGTTTAACTACAGTTTTATTGGTTTATTTTTCAGCATCCGTCTGATTTTTGCCTGAAATTATCATACTTTGGTATATCAGGCCTCTCGCGCCGAGTCCTTGTCCTGTATAGTGGTTATCGATATTTTGTGTCATTCAGGTGGGGCACCGCCCGCCTTACTGAGCCGGAAGTTCAGATGAATACATTGGAAAAAATTACCAAAAATCTCGACAGTTTCAGCAAGTCTGAGCGCAAAGTAGCCGAAGTCATTCTGGCTTCTCCCCAGACCGCCATTCACTCCAGTATTGCCGCTCTGGCCAAGCTGGCCGACGTAAGCGAGCCCACGGTAAACCGCTTCTGCCGCCGGCTCGACACCAAAGGCTTTCCTGACTTCAAACTGCACCTTGCCCAGAGCCTGGCCAATGGCACACCTTATGTAAATCGTCATGTAGAAGAAGACGACGGCCCCGAGTCGTATACCGCCAAGATTTTTGAATCCAGCATGGCCTGCCTCGACTCGGCCCGCCAAAGCCTGGATCCTCAGGCGGTCAACCGCTGTGTAGACATCATGACCCAGGCCCGCAAGCTGTCTTTTTTTGGGCTGGGCGCGTCTTCTGCGGTAGCACACGATGCCATGAATAAATTCTTTCGTTTTAATGTGCCGGTGCAATGCTTTGATGATGTGGTGATGATGCGCATGAGCTGCATTGCCAGCACCGAAGGCGATGTGGTGGTACTGATTTCCCATACTGGTCGCACCAAGGCACTGGTGGAAGTAGCCCAGCTGGCCAGACAGAATGACGCCGTGGTGATTGGCCTGACCGCCAAGGACTCTCCCCTGGCCCGGGAATGTAATGTGGTGCTGTCGATGGATGTGCCGGAAGACACAGACGTCTATCTGCCCATGGCGTCACGGCTGGCACAGATGGTACTGATCGACGTACTTGCCACCGGCTTTATTCTGCGCCGGGGTGCCCGTTTTCGCGAAAACCTGAAAAAGGTAAAAGAAGGCATTAAAAACTCCCGCTTTGACAGCCCTCATCTATAACCATGATAAAGGCGGCGTGGTTCTGCATGCTGCCTGTGTTTGCCCTGCCCTGCTGTTGTTTTTGTTAACCAGCGGTGAAAATGTTACAAGCAATCAGACACAAAAATCGCATTATTCTGCATACTCATTTCGCTCAGATTGTATCATAAACCATTCACAACCCTCCCTTCCCCTTGTATCGATTTAATTGTTTATTTTAAAAATCATTAACTTGTCATCATTCATACATCTGCTTATGCTGCCACTCAACGCGAACTTTGACCTGCATCAAGGTCTTTTCAAAACCTCAGCATTTTTGTGATCTCGTCTACACTTTTGCTATCGCTTCAGTTATCATCGGTAACAATTACATAAACCAAGGATGAAGCGTCAGACTGTGAGCACACCATGGCCTTATCATCAATCGTCAGCTCCGGCTCAGGATGAAGCCGTCTCTCCTGCTACTGGCGATAGTTTCCGGACCTTTTCACAACCGGGCGCTTTCACTCTGAAATACAATTCTGTTTTACCTGTCGTATTCATTTTTTCTTCCAATTGGAGTCTCTCATGTTAAGACGCACCAAGATTGTTACCACTCTGGGTCCTGCTACTGATCGCGATAATAACCTTGAAGGTATTATTGCCGCCGGTGCTAACGTGGTTCGCATGAACTTTTCTCACGGTACCCCGGAAGATCATATGAACCGTGCCAACCAGGTGCGGGAAATTGCCAAAAAACTGGGCAAGCACGTGGCCATTCTGGGTGACCTGCAGGGTCCCAAGATCCGTGTTTCCACCTTTAAAGACGGTAAAATTCAGCTGAATATCGGCGACAAGTTCGTTCTCGACGCCGATCTGCCCAAGGGCGAAGGTAACCAGCAGGCCGTGGGCATTGACTATAAAGAGCTGCCCAAAGACGTTAAAAACGGCGACATTCTGCTGCTTGACGACGGCCGCGTACAGCTCCGTGTTGAAGGCGTGGAAGGCAACAAGGTACTGACCGAAGTGACCGTGGCCGGCCCCTTGTCCAATAACAAGGGCATCAACAAGAAAGGCGGCGGCCTGTCTGCTCCGGCCCTGACCGACAAAGATAAAGAAGACATCAAAACCGCGGCCAAAATTGGCGTGGACTATCTGGCCGTTTCCTTCCCCCGCACCGGTGAAGACATGCGTATTGCCCGTGAACTGGCACGCGCTGCTGGCAGTAATGCCAAACTGGTGGCCAAGGTAGAGCGCGCCGAAGCGGTAGCAACCGATGCCGCCATGGAAGACGTGGTGCTGGCGTCCGACGCCGTCATGGTAGCCCGTGGTGATCTGGGCGTGGAAATCGGCGACCCCGAGCTGGTGGGCGTGCAGAAAAAACTGATCCGCACCAGCCGCCGCCTGAACCGGGTGGTGATTACTGCGACTCAGATGATGGAGTCGATGATCACAGCGCCGCTTCCTACTCGTGCCGAAGTGATGGACGTGGCCAACGCCGTGCTGGACGGCACTGATGCCGTTATGCTGTCTGCGGAAACCGCTGCCGGTGACTTTCCGGTAGAAACCGTAAAAGCCATGGCCGAAGTGTGCCTGGGTGCCGAAAAGCACCCCAGCATCAATGTCTCCAACCACCGCATGAACTTTACCTTTACGTCGGTGGAAGAAACCGTGGCCATGTCCACCATGTATGCCGCCAACCACCTGCAGGGTGTAAAGGCCATTGTGGCACTGACTCATTCCGGTACTACGCCGCTGCTGCTGTCCCGCATCAGCTCCGGTCTGCCGATTTTTGCCCTGTCTCAGGAAGAAAAAACCCTGTCCTGGGCCAACCTGTTCCGTGGTGTTACCCCGGTTTACTTCAAGGCTGACGAGACCAAAAATATCTCTGAAACCTGCCGTAATGCCATTGCCATTCTGAAAGAAGCCGGCCATGTAAACAGCGGTGACCTGGTATTGCTGACCCACGGTGACATGATGGAAGTGGTGGGCAGCACCAATACCTGCAAAATTCTGACGGTAGAATAAGCGAGATACCGTCACTCCGGGCCTGACCCGGAGTCCATAACAGAGTGGATGCCGGCCTTCGCCGGGATGACAATATAAAAAAGGCCGGACGTGTAGTCCGGCCTTTTTACTGGCTTAACGCCACCGCCTGCCGCACGCGCCGGGCAACTTCCTGCCAGTTTTCTGCCTTGATAAGCTCCGGCGAGGCCAGCCAGGAGCCGCCGCACGCCAGCACTTGTGGTATGGCCAGATAATCTCCGAGGTTATTGGTATCAATCCCCCCTGTGGGCAGTACACTAAGCTGACCAAAAGGTCCGAGCAGGGCGCTCAGCATGGCAACGCCTCCCGACGGCTCGGCCGGAAAAAACTTGAGTGTAGTCAGGCCCATTTCCAGCGCTGCCTCTATGGTGCTGGCATTATTAACCCCGGGAATAATGGGAATATCCAGCTCCCGGCAGGCCGTCACTGTATTGGGGTTAAACCCGGGGGACACCATAAAATCGGCACCGGCTGTTTTGGCAGCCAGTGCCTGTTGCCGGTTAAGGATGGTACCGGCACCAATCAGCATATGCGGATGGTGCCGGCGCAGCAACGCAATGGCATCGGCTGCTGCTGGGGTACGAAAGGTAATTTCCGCTACCGGCAGGCCGTTATCTTCCAGCACTCTGCCAAGGGACAGCACAGATGCCGGCTGCTCCAGAGTGATCAATGGCAGCAACCGCCGGCTGCCAAGTTGCTGGATAATATCACTCATGGATCAGGCTGCATTTTCTTTTTTCACCTGCTGCTGACGGCTGAGCACACCGGGCGCGAAACTGTCTACCGCTATGGCCTTGCGGCGCAGCTCGTCGGCCTGTTGCAGCCGGCAGGCCTCACCCTCGGTAATAATGCCCGCCTGCTGTGCCTGCTCCAGCAGTGGCCTGAGCGCCAGCTTACGCGGCAAGGTGCCGTCTTTCTGCGCCTTGGCAATTTTTTTGTCCAGACTGGCGACCGCCACCATGGCTTCAAAGGCCGCTTCCAGTTCACCCAGGCCGGGCTCACTGGCGGCTGGCCGGTAACACAGTGCCGACAGCCGGTCTCGTATGCCACCTGGTTTCATCAGCTGCTTACAGATACCGTGCACATAACGGTCTGAGGGCATGCGATAACGGTTACCCAACGGGAATACCAGCGCTTTAAGGGTAAAAGCCACTGCCCTGTTAGGGAAGTTCTGCAAAAATCCGCTCAGGGCTTCACCTATCAGGTGCAGGTTGCGGCTGACCGCATAATGCACAAAAGGCAGATCTTGTGACTGACGGCCATTATCCTCAAAGTATTTCAGGGTGGCACTGGCCAGATAAAGGTGGCTGAGCACATCTCCCAGCCGGGCCGAGAGCATTTCTTTACGCTTGAGATCGCCCCCCAGCATCAGCATGGACACATCGGCACACAATGCCAGCGCCCGGCTCATACGACTGAGCTGGCGATAATACACCGCCGTTTCACCGGACACCGGTGAGTTGTTAAAGCGGGCCCCGGTCAGCCCCTGCCACAGAGCCCCGGCCGCATTACCGGTGGCAAAGCGAATATGACTGAACAACAGCTTGTCAAACTGCTCCAGCGCCGCTTTTTCATCGGGATTGGCAGCAGCTTCCATTTCTTTCAGCACATAGGGGTGACAGCGGGTGGCCCCCTGACCAAAGATCATCAGGTTGCGGGTGAGAATATTGGCCCCTTCTACGGTAATGGCAATGGGCATGCCCATGTAATTGTGGGCCAGGTAGTTTTTGGGACCCATCTGAATGGCCTTGCCCGCGTGCACGTCCATGGCGTCGTTCATCACGGTGCGGGCCATTTCGGTCATGTGATATTTGGATATGGCCGTTACGATGGCCGGACTTTCACCGGAGTCCAGCGCTCTGGTAGTGAGCCGGCGGGCCGCTTCCAGCTGGTAGGTCAGACCGCCGATACGGGCCATGGCCTCCTGAACGCCTTCAAAACGGCCGATAGACAGACCAAACTGTTTACGCACTACCGAATAGGCACTGGTACTGAGGGTCGCCAGATGGCCACTGGCCGCGCCCAGTGCCGGCAACGAAATACCCCGTCCTGCCGACAGGCACTCCACCAGCATACGCCAGCCACGGCCGGCATAGTCAGGGCCGCCGATAATCCAGTCGATGGGAATAAATACATCTTTGCCACGGGTGGTGCCGTTTAAAAACGCCAGTCCCATGGGCAGGTGCCGGTCGCCGGTTTCCACGCCCGGGTGTGAAGTAGGAATAAGTGCACAGGTAATGCCCGGCTCCTTGTTGTCGCCCAGTAAGCCGTCGGGATCGTACAGTTTGAACGCCAGCCCCAGCACGGTCGCGCGGGGAGCCAGTGTAATGTAGCGCTTGTCCCAGTTCAGGCGCAGGCCCAGCACCTCCTTGCCGTCATATTCGCCCATGCACACCACGCCACTGTCGGGAATGGCACCGGCGTCAGAGCCGGCTTCGGGGCCGGTAAGCGCAAAACAGGGAATTTCGGTGCCATTGGCAAGGCCGGGCAGCCAGCGGTTTTTCTGGGCTTCGGTGCCGTAATGGGTTAACAGCTCGCCGGGACCTAGCGAATTGGGCACCATCACGGTAACAGAAGCACTGGTACTGCGACTGGCAATACGGGCCACTATGGTGGAATTGGCAAACGCAGAAAATTCCAGCCCACCATAAGACTCAGGAATGATCAGAGAGAAAAAGCCATTGCTGCGCAGATAGTCCCATACCGACTCGGGTAACTCCCGCTCTTCGCTGACAATCTGATAATCATCCAGCATGGCCAGCAGGGTTTCCACTTCGTTATCAAGAAATGACTGTTCCCGCTCGCTGAGTTCGGACGGGCCATAGGCCATTAGCTTTGACCAGTCGGGCCGGCCGCTGAACAGCTCACCGTCCCACCAGACCGAGCCGGCTTCCATGGCTTCACGCTCGGTTGCCGACAGCGGCGGTAATACCTTTTTAAAAGTATTGAATGCCGGTGCACTTATCCACTTTCTGCGTAAACTCATTATGACCTCCTCAACCCCTTGGTTGTGTCAATCGATACGGGCTTCCATGCCGCTTGCCAGATAAGGAATTACCTTTCGAACCAGGCCTTCCACGTCAATATTCTCATTAAAATCGTTACGGGCTATATCACGCAGAGCGTCACCGGATGCCATGGTAAATACCACGGTACCCAGGGTGAAGTGCAGCCGCCAGAACAAGTCTGCCGACGACAGGCCCGGAATCGCCCGCCTGATACAACGGGAGAAGTTGTCCAGCACTTCACCATATTGGTTAACGATAAACCAGCGCAAAAAGCCCTGGTTATCCATATAGCCTCCCCCCAGCAGCTGGAGGAAAATCTCGGGACCGCGCCGGCGTATACGGGTCAGCCCCATCAGCGGACTGACAAAGCACTCAAACACCTGCTGGACTTTTATCTCGTTCTGATTCAGCAGCTGCCGCAGGCTATTATTCACCTCGGGCATAAACTGACTGAGATAACGGTTCATTACCGCCTTGATCAGATCCTTGCGCGAGCCAAAGTGATAATTGACCGAGGCCAGGTTCACATCTGCCGCACTGGTGATCAGCCTGAGTGACGTGTCGCTGAAGCCCTGCTCGGCAAACAACACTTCGGCGGCATCGAGTATTTTTTGTTTGGTATTGTTACGCGCCACCGGACACCCTCAACAAGTTTTAAACACTTGTTTAAAATCTATGTTTGACACGTCCGGCTGTCAAGCAATCCGCTGTGAATATTTTTTATGCAGTCTTTTTGCAAATGTTCGGGAACCTTTGTTCCCGGAAGGGCTCCTACAAGATGCCACTGCAATTAAGCACTAAGTCTTAGCCCAGCATTCACTGCTGGGCGTTTTTTTATTTTTGATAAGTGAACGTTGAAACATGAGCCTGAAAGACGCACCCGCACACATACAGCTGGCGGTAGACTTGATTGAATTACTTGAAGTAAACCAGGTCGATCCAGAGCTGGCACTCAAGGCGCTGGCCATTGTGACTCAGGATCTTGAGCGTAAACTGCATGAGCAGCCTGCAGACCAATAACAAACGCCCCTTTCGGGGCGTTGATGTTATTGCTCTTCTTCCAGATAGGCGTAGCCTTCAAGCCCGGCAGAAAGCTCTTTCAGCAACAGCGCCCGGGTTTCCTCATCCAGATCGGGATGGCTTGCCTGCAACTCATACTGGGCATTGATGACGGTCGGGTCAATGTCCACATAACGCAGCAGCTCGGCCACATTGCTGCCTTCCTTGATATTGGTGATGTGCGCCTTGCCCTGCTCATCCAGCACCACCTCGGCACTGTGAGTGTCACCAAACAAATTATGCATATCGCCCAGAATTTCCTGATAGGCGCCCACCAGGAAGAAGCCCAGATACTGGGGCTGTCCGGGCACAAACTCCGGCATGGGCAGTGTGGTTTCCACACCCTGACCATCTACATACTGATCAATGGCACCGTCAGAGTCGCAGGTAATGTCCAGGATCACCGCACGCCGCGCCGGCGCTCTGTCGAGGCCGTCGAGGGGCAGCACCGGAAAGATCTGATCAATCCCCCAGGCGTCGGGCAACGACTGGAACAGCGAAAAGTTTACAAAGCACTTGTCTGCCAGCTTTTCATTCAGCTCATCCATAATGGGCCTGTGTGCCCGGTTTACCGGATCCAGCTTTTGCTTGATGGCCAGACAAATATTCAGGTGTACTTCTTCTGCCCAGGCTCTGTCTTCCAGGGTGAGCATGCCCATATTGTACTGACCATGCACATCGGCAAGCTCTGCTACTGTGTCGTGATAGATTTCCAGCAGGGGCGGATCGTCCCGGCACAGATCATTCCAGGTTTCCCACATATTTTTCAGCAAAAAGGGGGCATCTTCTGCCGGCGCTGCCGGTCGCGTGCTCTGAGCCGACTCAATACTGATCACATTGGCCACCAGCATGGCATGGTGAGCAGTAATGGCCCGGCCAGACTCGCTGATAATACGCGGATGCGGCAGCTCATACTCCCGGCAGACATTGCCGATGCCCCACACCACATTGTTGGCATATTCGCGCAGATTATAGTTGGCCGAACAGTAGCTTTGTGAGCGGGTGCCTTCATAGTCCACGCCCAGACCACCGCCCACATCCACAATGTTGACCGGCACATTCAGCCGGCGCAGCTCGGCATAAAAGCGGCCGCACTCGCGAATGCCCTTCTGAATATCACGAATGTTGGCAATCTGAGATCCCAGATGAAAATGCAGCAACTGCAGCCAGTCAATGCAGCCGGCATCTTTCAGCTGATTGACCAGGCTCAGCACCTGAGTGGCACTGAGGCCGAACTTGGACTTCTCGCCGCCGCTCGACTGCCATTTTCCTGCGCCCTGAGACGCCAGCCGGGCCCGCACACCAAGACGCGGCGACACCTTAAGCTTGGCGGCTTCTTCCATTACCAGGGACAGCTCAGACAGCTTTTCAATCACAATGTAAACCTGATGGCCCATTTTGGTGCCAAGCAGCGCCAGGCGCACGTATTCCTTGTCTTTGTAGCCGTTGCAGACAATCACCGACTCGGTTTCATGAGTATGGGCCAGCACCGCCAGCAGCTCCGGCTTTGAGCCGGCTTCCAGCCCCAGCCGGGGTTTGTCTTTGTAGGCCTTGGTGACGGCATCCAGTACGCCGCGCTGCTGGTTCACCTTAATCGGATACACAGTCAGGTAATCGCCTTCATAGCCATAGTCTTCAATGGCACCGTTAAAGGCATGAAACAACGCATCAATGCGGCTTTTGATAATATCCGGAAAACGCAGCAGGACAGGCGCAGCATAGCCTTCAGCCTTGAGTTGCTCCACCACATCTGCCAGCACCACTCTGGCATCGGGGCGGGTTTTATCAGGAGTGACATAGACACGCCCCTGTTCATCGAGATGGAAAAAACCCGCGCCCCAGTAAGGCAGGTTGTAGATTTTGAGTGCGTCGCTTGCGGACCATTCAGCCATGCGTTTTGTCCCCTTTTTGGTTCAGGGTCACAGAAAATCCGGGCATTGCGCTGCCCGGCATGAGTATGAGTCGGTTTAACAGTAAGCCGTTCACGGCCATGATAAAAACCGGGGCCGCGAGTGTACAGTCCGGTTGTGCCGCTGACCAGACGAAACCTGATAAAAAACCCGCATTCATCCCCTCCATCATGTTATCTTTTCGCCATATTTCAGCAAAAACTGCTGGCCGCAACGAAAACCCAGTTGGTAATCCTGCTCAAGCTGTTGCCTGCCTGAACCAAGCACACGGCTTTGCAACGGCACGGGCGGTGCAATTTCCAGGACATTTGTCGAATCTGGCGGCTGTTCGATAAAACGACAGGCATCGTGACAGCAATGCTGATGAGCACGAATAATTCCCAGCAGCTCGCCGATACGCTCCTTGCCAGCCAGACTTTCCAGCCGGTGCAACCAGCTGAGGTTGATGCGCTGAGCCGCCGGTTGTGTGCGGATCACGACGATCACACCCGCCCCTCTGCGCCAGGCTTCACGCACCGGAATGGCATCGGCCACGCCGCCGTCAAGATAGCGCTCTCCCTGCCATTCCACGCCTTTACGGTAAAACAGCGGTATGGCACTGGACGCTTTCAGCCCCAGCAGCCAGTCAGTACTGTCCGGGTGGAAGTAACAAGCCTGATAATCCCGCGCCCGGGTACTGCAAAACAACAGCTCACGCTGTCCCAGCCGCAGACGGCCGCCTGCAACATCCAGCGGCAGCTGATGGCGCAGTACCTCAAAGTACCAGTCAAGATCCACCAAATCGCCTCCCCGGGCAAAATGCAGCGGCCGGAAAAAATCCGATCGGGTGGTGTAGTCCATGATCACTTCCCGGGCATAACCCGGGCTGTGACAGACAAAACTGGATATATTCTGGGCACCGGCAGAAGAGCCGATAAATAACTGAAAGGGATCGAACGAATCAGCCATAAAGGCGTCGAGCACACCGGCAGTGAAAATACCCCGCTGACCGCCGCCTTCACACACCAGCGCCAGCTTGGCAGATGCACCGGCAAGCTCAATACCGTTATGATGATATGGTTGGGTGTGCAGCCTTAACATAGACAGCCCTGTCTTAGCGTTCTGATGGCAGCATAAACATTATTTTTTCTAAGTTTAGCCGCAAAGCTCAGCACACAGTGACAGAGTTGTCAGCGATCGCTGTGGCCCAGGTCGCGCTCCGGGGCAATCTGGTCCCGAATGCGCTGCTTTATTTCCTTGGCGTCGGGAAAGCCGTTATCGGCCACCCGGCACCAGATAAGCTCGCCGTTTACCAAAATCTGAAACTGTCCCTTGTCACCCGGGATCAGGGCTACCTCGCCGAGATCATCAGCAAACGTGGACAGCATTTCCTGGGCAAGCCAGCCCGAACGCAACAACCAGCGGCACAGACTGCAATAGCGAATTTCCACTCTGGGCTTCATGCTCAGCGCACCACACCGCTCAGAAACTCCTGACGGGTTTCCTGCCGGCTTTTGAAAATTCCCCCCAGAGAGGTGGTGGTAGTCGTACTGGTGGCATCCATCACACCGCGGGCCTTGACGCAATAATGGGTAGCCGTCATGCTCACTGCCACATCCTCCGACTCCAGCAGGGTCTGCAATGCGACCAGTATCTGTTGGGTCAGCCGCTCCTGTACCTGAGGCCGGCGGGCAAAAAACTGCACAATGCGGTTAATTTTGGACAAGCCAATCACCTTGCTGCGCGGAATGTAAGCCACGGTAGCAGTGCCGTCTATAGTGACAAAATGGTGCTCGCAGGTACTCGTCATGGTGATATTGCGCACCTGTACCATTTCGTCGACCTTCATTTTGTTATCGATCAGGGTAATTTTGGGGAACTGACTATAATCCAGCCCGGAGAAGATCTCACGCACATACATTTTAGCGATGCGCTGGGGGGTTTCTGCCAGACTGTCGTCTTCCAGATCCAGCCCGAGCACATCCATTACCTGGGTCATCAGGCCGGTGATCTGCTCTTGCTGTTGATCCCGGCTCAGGGGGTTATGGCGCATCGGGGTTTCCAGACCCCGGGCTTCCAGGGCCGAGCGGACCCGAATGGCTTCGTCGCTCAGTGCGGTCATCATCTTCTCCGTGGGATTTACAAGCAGAGGGCATGTTAGTGCATTTGACACTGGCTGTGAATGACGGATTAGCGCTCATTTTGATGACACCGTCATGACAATCACTGCCCGGGTCTGGAATAATGTAGTCAATCAACACCATTCAGGGAGCCGGATTATGGCCATTCAGGATTGTTGCAGTCAGCCGGGCCTTCGCCCTTTTGCAGATGCCAAAGCCGATATGCTGGGGCAGCTGGATACCCTTGACACTAACGAGCTGGTGCCGCTGGAGCAGGCTCTGAACCGAATTCTTGCAGAAGAGGTGACGTCACCGCTGGATGTGCCCGCTTTTACCAATTCGGCCATGGACGGCTATGCCCTGCAGGCTGCCGATGCCACTGCCGGACAGGGGCTGGCATTAATTGGTACCAGCCTGGCGGGCCATCCGTTCACCGGCCGGGTAGAAAGCGGCCAGTGTGTGCGCATCATGACAGGTGCGGCCCTGCCACTGGGGGCCGACAGTGTGGAAATGCAGGAAAACTGCACCTCTGCCAACAACCGTGTGACCTTTGCCCAGGCAGTACGCCCGGGTCAGAACGTGCGTCAGGCGGCAGAAGATGTGGCTCAGGGCGAAGTGGTGTTTAAGGCCGGCATGCGTATTAATGCCCGCGTGCTGTCGGTGCTGGCCTCACTGGGGCTGGAGCAGGTGCCGGTGCGCCGGCCGCTGCGGGTGGCGCTCTTGTCTACCGGTGATGAGCTGAAGCGCCCCGGCGAGCTGCTGGCACCGGGCGAAATTTACGACTCCAACCGCACTGGTCTGGCGGCCATGCTGGGCCGGCTGGGAGTGGAGATCACCGATTATGGCATTATTGCTGATGATCCCACGCTGATCCGCCAGACGTTTTTAAAAGCCGCATCCAGCCACGATGCCATTGTGACCTCGGGCGGCGTGTCGGTGGGCGATGCCGACCACACCAAGGCCGTGCTGGAAGAAGTGGGCCGCATTGGCTTCTGGAAGCTGGCGGTCAAACCGGGCAAACCTTTTGCCTTTGGCCATATCGACCAATGCGCCTTTTTCGGTTTGCCGGGCAATCCGGTGTCGGCGGCGGTTACCTTTCACCTGCTGGTGCGCCCTGCCCTGGCAAAACTGGCCGGCGAGCAGCTCTTTCCTGCCATCACTCTGCAGGCCACGGCACTGATGCCGTTCAGAAAATCACCGGGACGAATGGACTTTCAGCGCGGCTGGGTGGAAACACAGGCCGACGGCTCCCTAGGCGTGGTGCCCGCAGGCTCACAGAGCTCGGCGGTGTTCAGCGCCATGGCCGAAGCCAACTGCCTGCTGCACCTGGAGCAGGACAGAGGCCATGTGGAAAAAGGCGACACCGTCACCCTGGAATTGATTGACGGCCTGTATTGGTAAACCCCACCCTGCTATATGAAGCAGCAGTGCGGTTGCACTCCGCCGACACGCTTCGGGCCCCTCCATGGGACGCTCGAAAATGCCATCCGTGGCATTTTATGGTCGGCTTCGGCAATCCCCACTGCTGCTTCATGCACCATCGGTAGCGTCTGCTCGCTGCCAGCTTACATAGGTTTATTTGCAGACATCATGCCTGCCAGTTACACCACTGATAGCTGATAGCTTACAGCTTCAAGCTTCAAGCTCCCGAAGGGTCACCACTTGCTCGCCGCATCGGTGTCGCTGCGTTTGGCATCCACCCAGCGTTCGCCATCTGTGGTGCGTTCCTTTTTCCAGAAGGGAGCGCGGGTTTTCAGGTAATCCATTATAAAATGGCAGGCCTCGAACGCCGCTTCTCTGTGCTGGCTGGCTACCCCTACAAACACGATTTGATCGCCAAGCTCCAGTGCGCCCACCCGATGAATAACCCGGCACGCCAGCAACGGCCAGCGGCTGTTGGCCTCGGCCACAATTTGCTCAAGCGCGTGCTCTGTCATGCCCGGATAGTGCTCCAGGGTCATGCCGCTGACCGCATCCCCCTGGTTCATCTCCCGTACCTTGCCCACAAAGGTAACCACGGCACCGGTTTGATGAGACTGACTCATGGCCTCATATTCGGTGGCCAGGCAGAAGTCCTCGGTCTGCACCCGTATCATATTAACCTCCGGTTACCGGCGGAAAAAACGCTACTTCGTCGCCGTCTTTCAGGGGCGTTGCCGGATTGGCCATTTCATGATTGACCGCCACCAGCAGGCTGTTGTCGGCCAGTACCTGCGCCCAGGTATCGTTGCGCGCCGCCAGATGCTCACGCAGGGCGTTCACATTGGCAAACTCTGTCTCGAGCGACAGCTCGTCTTCACCCAGCTGCTCCCGCACGCGGGCAAAAAATACCACCTTAATCATCAGCTCTGAACTCCCCGGACTTGCCGCCCTTTTTCTCCAGCAGACGTACGCCCTCTATCAGCATGTCTTTCTGTACCGCCTTGCACATGTCGTAAATGGTGAGCGCCGCCACCGATGCGGCGGTGAGCGCTTCCATCTCCACGCCGGTCTGACCGGCCAGCTTGCAGTAGCTCTCTATGCGCACGCCGCCGCGCTCGCGGCATGGCTCAAGCTTGACCTCCACTTTCGACAGCGCCAGCGGATGGCACAACGGAATAAGATCAGAGGTTTTTTTGGCCGCCATAATGCCAGCAATGCGGGCGGTGGCAAACACATCACCCTTGTGATGCCGGCCCTCTACAATCAGCGCCAGGGTCTCGGGAGCCATCAGCACCCAGGCTTCGGCCCGGGCTTCCCGGCTGGTCACTGCCTTATCGCTCACATCCACCATGTTGGCCTCACCGGAGGCATTAATATGAGTAAGCCGGCTCATAGGCTCACCAGATGCTGCACAAAATTACAGGGCTTGTGCCGGGCATCCAGCTGCTCGGCCAGAATGCCGTTCCAGCCGGTGCGGCAGGCACCGGTGGAGCCCGGCAGGCAGAACACCGCCGTGCGGTTGGCCAGGCCGCCAAGCGCGCGGCTTTGCACGGTAGAGGTGCCCAGCTCCTGATAGGTGATATGACGGAACAGCTCGCCAAAGCCGTCAATCTGCACATCCAGCAGCGGGGCCACCGCTTCCGGTGTGGTATCACGACCGGTAAAGCCGGTGCCGCCGGTGATGATCACCACCTGCACTTGCGGGCTGGCTATCCAGCGGGAAATCAGCGCACGAATCTCGTATTTGTCATCCTTGAGAATGACTTTTTCTGCCAGCCGGTGGCCGGCCGCGGTAAGCGCCTCTACCAGAAAACGACCGGAGGTATCGCTTTCTTCGGTACGGGTATCAGACACCGTCAGCACCGCGATATTGAGCGGCACCAGCTCCTGACTTGCATGACTCATGATGTCACCTTAATTATTTTCACATAAAATTAACTTACCGGCATTGTTCCCGCTGCCCGGCAGCAGGTCAAGCCAAAAAAAAGCCTGTGGCCATATTGCCACAGGCGTTGCCTTGCTGCATGACCGAGATCAGAAACCGGCCACTCCGCTCATGTCCGGCAGCTGATGCGCTATGCCTTTATGGCAGTCGATACAGGTTTTTTCACCGCTGGCCAGTGAGGTGGAATGAGCCTGAGCGGCGCGATTGCCCTGCACACTGAAGTCCATAAAGTCAAAGTTATGACAGTTGCGGCACTCCCGGGAGTCAGTCTCCTTCATGCGCTGCCATTCCCGCTCGGCCATGTGCCGGCGATGGGCCTCAAACTTTTCCGGGGTGTCAATAATGCCGGTAATCTTGCCCCACACTTCCTTGGAAGCGGCAATTTTACGCACTATCTTGTGGGTCCATTCATGCGGCACATGACAGTCGGGACAACTGGCGCGCACCCCGGAACGGTTGGCATAATGAATGGTATCTCTGTATTCCAGATAGACGTTATCGCGCATCTCGTGGCAGCTGATGCAAAAGCTCTCGGTGTTGGTCATTTCCAGGGCAGTGTTAAAGCCCCCCCAGAAAATCACCCCGCCAATAAAGCCCAGCAACAGCACCACCCCTGCCGCCACACGTGCCGGCGAGCGGAACACGCGCCACAAGCCGCGCAGCAGTCCGTTTTTCTTTGCCATAATGCCTCCTCAGCGCAGTGATTCAACTGGCGTAAAGACGTTATCCACCAGCGGCTCTGCCCCGGTTTGCGGCACATGACACTGCAGACAAAAATAACGCCGCGGGCTGATGTCTCCCAGGGTCAGGCCATCCCGGTTTTCATAATGAGTGGGGCTTACTCTGGGCGCGTTGCGTTCGGCGGCATTTTTCCAGCCATGGCAGGACAGACACTGGTTTACCTTGAGATCCACCTCATAGCCACGCACCTGATGAGGTACCAGCGGTGGCTGATGAATATAAACCCTGTCCTGTATGCCCTGATCTTTCAACGGATCGGCAATACGAGAAGGAGCCGGATCCTTGTCCAGGGACATTTTTCCCCGCAGGGATTCCATGTTACCCGCATCGGGGGCAGCCGTTGCCAGTCCGGCCAGCACCAGCAACAAAGGTGCCAGCAGATGTTTTGCGGTGATGCTCATATGCGATTCTCCACCTTGCTCACATTGACGTGGGTTATGCCTTGGTCACCTTGACGGCGCACTTTTTATAATCCGTTTCCTTGGACAGCGGGCAGGTCGCATCCAGGGTCAGGCGGTTAATCAGCTGACTTTCATCAAACCAGGGCACAAATACCAGGCCTTTGGGCGGCCGGTTGCGGCCCCGGGTTTCCAGCCGGGTTTTCATTTCGCCCCGGCGCGAGCTCATTAATACCTCATCGCCCCGGCGCAGGCCCCGGGCCCTGGCGTCATCAGGGTGCATAAACACCTGAGCGGTAGGATAAGACTTGTGCAGCTCGGGCACTCGGCGGGTCATGGTGCCCGAGTGCCAGTGCTCCAGCACCCGGCCGGTAGACAGCCAGAGGTCAAACTCGTCATCGGGCTCTTCCGCCGCCGGCTCGTAAGGCAATGCAAAAATCACCGCCCTGTTATCTTTATGACCATAAAACTGCACACCGGCCCCCTCTTCTACATAAGGGTCATAGCCTTCCCGGTAGCGCCACAGGGTTTCCTGGCCGTTCACCACCGGCCAGCGCAGCCCCCGCTCTTCATGGTATCTGTCGTAGGGGGCCAGATCGTGAGCATGGCCGCGACCAAACTCCGCATATTCTTCAAACAGGCCCTTCTGCACATAAAAACCGAAGTGGTCCCGCTCGTCATTGAACTCGTTTTTGCAGTCTTCCGCCGGAAAGCGATCGACCTGACCGTTGGTAAAGAGCACGTCATACAGGCTTTTGCTACGGTATTCGGGCATCTGGGTCAGCAGCTCCTCAGGCCAGATCTCTTCCATGGTGAAGCGTTTGGAAAACTCCATCAGCTGCCACAGATCCGAGCGCGCCCCTTCCGGCGCTTTTACCTGCTGATACCACACCTGAGTGCGGCGCTCGGCATTGCCGTAGCCTCCTTCCTTCTCTACCCACATGGCGGTGGGCAGCACCAGATCCGCCGCCTGAGCGGTCACTGTGGGATACGGGTCGGAGACCACCACAAAGTTCTCCGGGTTACGATAGCCGGGCAGGCTTTCTTCGTTCATATTGGCCGCCGCCTGCATATTGTTGTTACACATCACCCAATAGGCATTGAGCTTGCCGTCTTTGAGCATGCGGTTTTGCAGCACGGCGTGATAACCGGGCTCAGGGTTGATGGTGCCGGCGGGCAGTTTCCAGATTTTTTCGGCCACGGCTCTGTGGTCCGGATTGGTTACTACCATGTCGGCAGGCAGACGGTGAGAAAAAGTGCCCACTTCCCGGGCGGTGCCACAGGCAGACGGCTGGCCGGTCAGTGAAAACGGGCTGTTGCCCGGCTCGGAGATTTTGCCGGTCAGCAGATGTATGTTGTAAACCATGTTATTGGCCCAGGTGCCCCGGGTATGCTGGTTAAAGCCCATGGTCCAGAACGACACCACCTTGGTATTGGGATCGGCATAGGCTTTGGCCAGCGCTTCCAGCCGCCATGCCGGAACCCCGGACAGATCTGCAACTGTGTTTACATCGTAGTCGGCGACAAAGGCGGCAAACTCATCAAAGTTCATGGGCGTGGAAGCACCGGAGTCCGGGTGCGCAGCCGCCGCCTGGCGCGGATGGGTGGGCCGCAGGCCATAACCGATATCGGTTTCACCCCGTGCAAAGCGTACATGACGCTCCACAAAGTCCTGATTTACATGACCGTTCTCAATAATGTAGTGGGCAATGTAATTAAGAATGGCCAGATCGGTCTGGGGCTTGAATACCATGCCATTATCCGCCAGCTCAAAGCTGCGGTGCTCATAGGTAGAAAGCACATGCACCCGCACATGAGGCGCGCTCAGCCGGCGATCGGTCAGGCGGGACCACAAAATAGGGTGCATTTCCGCCATATTGGAGCCCCACAGCACAAAGCTGTCGGTGGCTTCAATGTCGTCATAGCAGCCCATGGGTTCGTCCATGCCAAAGGTGCGCATAAAGCCGGCCACCGCCGACGCCATGCAATGGCGGGCATTGGGATCCAGGTTATTGGAGCGAAAACCCGCCTTGAAAAGCTTGGCGGCAGCATAGCCTTCCATGATGGTCCACTGACCGGAGCCGAACATGCCCACTGCTTCCGGCCCTTTGGTCCTGAGCGCGGCTTTCCACTTTTCAGCCATGATATCAAAGGCCTGATCCCAGCTGACGGGCGTGAATTCGCCATTTTTGTCGTATTGACCGTTACTCATGCGCAGCAGCGGCGTGGTCAGCCGGT
The DNA here is from genome assembly GCF_032842915.1 of Oceanimonas sp. CAM02. NCBI lineage: Bacteria > Pseudomonadati > Pseudomonadota > Gammaproteobacteria > Aeromonadales > Aeromonadaceae > Oceanimonas > Oceanimonas sp. CAM02. The sequence goes on along the minus strand of NZ_JAWJBK010000030.1, from coordinate 44,201 downwards.
CTTTGCCGTACATGATTTTTGACAGAAAATACCCTTTAACGCAGTTCAGCCCCCGGTTTACCGGTGCCTTGGGATCACCCTGAGTGGCCACTACCTTGCCGTTTTGTGAGCCCACCAGTACCGAGCAGCCGGTGCCACAAAAACGGCAGGGTGCCTTGTCCCACTTAATGGCAGTCTGATCCCGGCTGGTGATGAGGTTGGTCGCCATGGCCGGCACGGCCAGACCGGCCGCTGCTGCTGCCGCCGCCACCGCATTGGCTTTCATAAAATCACGACGATTCAGTTTCATGCTTGCTCCTCACCGGCTTCCTGGCCGGCAAACTCATGATAAATGAGAGTGGTCGATATCACGCCGTCCAGGGGCGCTATGCGGTCAATATTGGCCACGATGGCACTCTGGTCGGGTCCTTCAAGGGACACCACCAGCTTGCCCTGCTCACCAAACACCGGCACTTCGGCACCGGGCATGGCGTTAATGGTGGTGATCACCGCTGCCATTTGTTCAGGCTTGCAATACACCACCAGGCTGGCCACATGCCATTCCTGCTCCGTCATGCTGCTCCTCCCTCTTTAACAATGCTGATGGCACTCACCGGACAGGCCGCCACACAGCCGCCGCAACCGGTGCAAGCATCCTGCTCCAGCTCGGGCACCGATACGCCCCCCAGCCGGGGCCGAAAGCGAATGGCCCGGGGCTCGCAGCTATCTTCACAACTGCGGCAATGCACACCCTGATGAGCCAGGCAGGCATGACTGAAAGCAGCCACTTGCTGCCAGGGGGCCTGTTCGGTGGAATAAAACAGAGGCTCGCCGCAGGCACTGACACAGTCGGTGCAGAAAGTGCATTCACCTTTACTGAAATCGATGGCCGGAAAGCCGCCGTCGGCCACCACAATAATCTGCTCGGGGCAGGCTTGAATGCAGTCGCCACAGCGGGTGCATTGGGCGGTAAATGCTGGCCAGTCCAGTGCCCAGGGCAGAGGCTGAACATGATGCTGAGACGTCAATCCTCCCTTCAGCCAGCGCCGGCGGGATAAATCGGGTGCGGTATCCATATTGCTCCCATTATTAGTAACAGCCTGAAATGTAGCACAAGTGTGACAAGCTGAGTTTAAATGAGTATTTACAGAGTATAGAAAGGGAGTAGCGATAGAAACCCTGAATACGGGGTATTCAGGGATATATTGATGCAGATCAGTATCGGGCGATGACACCAGCCACCACCCTGCATTGTTATGAAACTATTAACCGCCGATGGATGCCAAATGCGGTGTCATGCCGCTGATGCCTTCATGCAGAAAGTGGGTCGCTTTTTTATCGGCCAGGGCGTTACGCAAGCGCCGTTGCAGCGCCGCCTGTTGTTCTTCATGCTGCAGCAGCTCACGCAGATCTACACCATATTCACCAAACAGGCACAAATGCAACTTACCCAGCGCCGACACCCGCAGGCGGTTGCAACTGGCACAGAAGTCTTTGGCATAAGGCATGATAAGGCCAATTTCGCCCACATAGTCCGAATGCCAGAATACTTCCGCCGGACCATCATTATGCGCCCGTACTTTTTGCTGCCAGCCGGCTTCCAGCAACTTTTCCTTGATGGCCGCCCCACGCACGTGATGACGGTCAAACAGCTCGTCCATTTCACCGGTTTGCATCAGCTCGATAAAACGCAACTGAATGGGATTGGACTTTATCCAGGCCAGAAAGTTACCCAGCTCACCGTCATTGAGCCCGCGCATCAGTACTGTATTCACCTTCACCTGCTCAAAACCGGCCGCAAAGGCGGCATCAATGCCCGCCATCACCTCATGAAAACGGTTCTGACCGGTGATCTGGTGAAACATGCGCGGATCCAGGCTGTCAACGCTGACGTTGATAGCGCCCAGCCCGGCACTGCGCCAGTCTGCTACCTGCTCCGCCATACGATAGCCGTTGGTAGTGGTAGCCACCTTGCGAATGCCGGGCGTAGATGCCACCGTTTCGATGATATCGGTAAAGTCCCGGCGCATGGAGGGCTCACCACCGGTAATGCGCACCTTGTTGGTGCCCATGGCGGCAAAAGCACGAGTGATGTGACGGATCTCACTCAGGGTAAGAAAAGACTTGCGGCCGTCGGGACGATAACCGTCAGGCAAACAGTATTGACAGCGAAAGTTGCAGACGTCGGTCACCGACAGCCGCAAATAATGAAATTTGCGCGCGAACGCGTCTTGTAGTTCCAGCATAAACACCTTTCCAAAACGGGAGGCGGCATCATTTCTGATAACACCCTTACGAGCCCGAAGGCCCGAGCGGTCCGCACACCTTATTGAGAACCCAACTTAGGCGATGACGAACTCGGAGTTTGTAAACCAATGTTCTCACCTCACCTTAGGTGTAAACATAGCTTTAGATCAAGAAATATTTGGCTGCCGGCAAGAGAATATGGACTGTATCGGTATTTATTTGCTTTGTCAGAGGGAGATAGAAGGGAAATTGCATTACGCAACAAACACCTGTCGCACAATGCGACATTCCGCAATTTGGGTTGGTCGGTATTTATTCAAATACACTGGAAAGCCAGCAATGACGGGGATTTGAAAAGTTGGCACGATACTTTCATATACTTAAGCAGTCGTTTTTATCCCGTGCTCTCTTCAGCTCCCGCTGAAGTTCGGTCAACCCATTGGGTTGGCCATTTTTTTTGCCTGCTTAACGGCTTTCTCTGTGTAATTGAACCGCTTCAAGGGTATCACTCAGCGCCTGTTGCCAGGCTGCCATCAGTAACGACACCTGATCAGTCTGTTGCTGACGACAAGCCTGTTCCAGCTTTTCTGCCAGGAACTGACAGCGTAAAGCACCGTAACTGCCACAGGCTGATTTAAGACTATGGCACCATAGTGCCATGCCTTCATGATTTCCTTCATTAAACGCCTGCTCCAGCGCTTCTCCCTGCTGTATGCCGTCTTCCGCAAACAAGATCAGCAGACGGCCCAGTGCATCCTGCCCAAGATCTTTGACCAGTTGTTCCAGTCGTGCCGGATCCAACAGCGGCAGACGAGGGTAAAGTGTTTGCCAGTCAGCCATTATCATCTCCCCAGCTTTGCAGCTTACGATAAATCGTTGACGGGCTGACCTCGAGCATGGCTGCAGCCCGGGAGATGTTGCCATCACAATGAGCAATAGTGCGTTCTATGGCTTTTCGTTCAACCACTGCCAGCGGTAATATGGGCTGAGATGCCGCTGCTCCGTCATGATCGGCCGTTGTCGCTCCGGTTGTAATGCTATCAAGTGGTGCCGGCAGCATATCAACTTCAATCCACTCTCCCTGATGCAGCACCACTGCATTACGGATCACGTTTTGCAGCTGGCGCACATTGCCGGGCCAGTGATATGCCTGCAAACGATTTTTGGTTGCCTCAGACAGCCCCACAAAATCTTTGCCTTCTTCCCGTGACGCCTGACGCACCAGGGTGGTGGCAATATTAATCACATCTCCTCCCCGCTCGCGCAGTGGCGGAAGATGTACCGGGATCACATGCAAGCGGTAGTAGAGATCTTCCCGAAAACGGCCCTGCTCTACTTCAACAAGCGGATCCCGGTTGGTGGCACACACAATGCGCACATCAACTTTCACATGATTGGAGCTGCCCACCGGCTGGATCAGGCCGGTCTGTAAAAAGCGCAGCAGCTTGCTCTGCAGCTCCAGATCCATTTCACAGATTTCATCCATAAACAGAGTGCCGCCGTTGGCACGGATAACAGCGCCGTCTCTGTCTTGCAGTGCACCGGTAAAGGCACCCTTGATATGGCCGAACAGCTCACTTTCCATCAAATCACGTGGAATAGCGGCACAGTTCAGTGCAATAAAAGGCCCGTCAGCGCGGCCACTGAGCTGATGAATAGCTTCAGCACATACTTCCTTGCCAGTGCCGCTTTCACCGGTAATAAAGACGGTAGCGGTGCTGGGAGCGGCATTCTCAATCAGCCGGTAAACTTTTTGCATCGGCAGACTTTCACCGATAAACCCTTGAAAACGCTTTCTGTCGATCTCATGGCGATACTGATTGACCAGCTGATTGAGCCGGCGAAATTTCATGGTGTTATGCAGGGTCACCTTGAGCCGTTCGGCTTCTACCGGTTTGCTGATAAAGTCATGAGCCCCCAGACGCATGGCGTCTACCGCGACATCCACAGAGCCGTGAGCCGTCATCACTATGGTAGTAATATTCAGCTGCTCTTCATGCAGCCACTGCAAAATATCCATACCCGGCATATCGGGCAGGATTAAATCCAGCAGCAAAATATCAGGAGGCTCGCGCTTAATATGCTCCAGTGCCTGCTGGCCGTTGCTGACTGTCGTCAGCACCAAAGGCTCATCCTGCAAAAACATCTGATACATGGCTGCCAATGACGGCGTGTCTTCCACCATCAGGACAGTTAGCCTTTTATCTACCATCATACTTCTCTCATTGAATTCATTGTCATTTTTCTTTGGGCCTGAAGAAATGACTTGCCTTCAGATAACCGGATGTTAACATATATCCAACATAGAAAATGACTCATACGTTACCCATTCACCGTGCTTGTTCACTGCGCTCAGCAGGACAAACAATATTGTTGCCTTCGTGGCTGCTGCGAAACCAGGGTGGTTATCCTCCCTGGTCTTTTTTATGCCGGATTGTCGATATCTACAAATTCCACGGTGATCCCATGGTTGGCTGCCAGCCACTCTCCCAGTGCCTTAACGCCGTAGCGCTCGGTGGCATGATGGCCGGCAGCAAAGAAGTGAATGCCCAGCTCACGGGCTGAGTGAACCGTCTGCTCGGAAACTTCACCACTGATAAAGGCATCCATGCCCTGCTCTGCCGCCAGATCGATATAGCCCTGACCACCACCGGTGCACCAGCCAATTTTGCGAATTTGCGCCGGCCCTGTGTCACCCACATGCAGCACGCCTCGGCCCAGCGTCTGCTCAATGCGGCTGGCCAGTTCGCTCCCGGTCATTGCCGTGCTCAGCTCACCACGCATGGCCACCGACAACTCATTGCCCGGCTCAAGCGGACCGGCCATCTCAATGCCGAGTAACGCCGCCAGCTGAGCGTTATTACCAAGCTCAGGAGCAATATCCAGTGGCAGATGATAGGCATAAAGGTTGACATCATTCGCCAGCAGGGCTTTCAGCCGGTTGCGCTTCATGCCTGTTACCGGCTGCGATTCTCCTTTCCAAAAATAACCGTGATGCACCAGAATGGCATCGGCGCGACGGGCAATGGCCTCGTCAATTAATGCCTGGCTGGCGGTCACACCGGTAACAATATGGCGAATGTCGGCGCGCCCTTCCACTTGCAGTCCGTTGGGGCAATAATCACGAATAGCCTGAGTATTCAGCTGCTTGTTTAACAGTTGCTCGAGCTGGATGTTGTTCACGCTGGCTCCCCTTGTTGATGGGTTGAATAGGCAATATTGTAAAGCAAAAGAGGATGATTTGATGCGCCTTTTACCAACGCAGCCATTCACTCATTATCGCCATAATGAAGTGCGGGATCTGGCCTGGGCCATTGGTAGCCCGGGTTTATTGCCCGGAGTCTCTATGGCACCGGACGATAGCTGGTATGCTCACCTGCTGAAAGCATATCAGCCACGCCTGCAACAACTGGATAGAAATCCCGCCCTGCTGCTGCATCACTGTCGTCACTGCCGCCGGCTGGGGCAGTACTTTGAGGCCCTGTGGCACTTCTTTTTACTGGACTATCCGGGTTTTCAGGTACTGGGCTTTAATCGCCAGCAGGTAGTGGCAGGACGGACCATGGGTGCCTTTGATTTTCTGCTGTGGGACCACCATCGCCAGCGTATCGAACACTGGGAGCTGGCGGTGAAATTTTATCTGATCACTGATATGAGCGCTCCGCAAGACAGTGCCTTGGGTATTAACCCCTGCGACAGACTCAGACGCAAACTGGATCATATGCAACAGCATCAGCTGCAGTTGAGTGAACATGCTGAAGTCCGTGCAGCACTGAAAGCCGAAGGCCTGTTGCCGGTAAAAAAGCGGCTGCTGTTGAAAGGACGTTTATTTTATCCCGAAGGATCCATGCTGCCGAAGCAGCCAGGCCATGACTACGGACGCTGGGGCTATGAGCTGCCGGGGCCGGGTTTTATGCCCCAGCAAAAACTGGGCTGGATGACGGGCGGACGTGTTACCACCGAATTGCGGGATCGGCAGAACTACCAGAATGAAGATGGCAGCTGGTATGTTCGAGTAGATGAAAACTGGAATAGGGAGAAGTAGTGGAGGCGCGTTCCGGAGTCGAACCGGACTAAACGGATTTGCAATCCGCTGCATAACCGCTTTGCTAACGCGCCTTTGCAGGGTGTTGATTGGAGCGGGAAACGAGATTCGAACTCGCGACCCCAACCTTGGCAAGGTTGTGCTCTACCAGCTGAGCTATTCCCGCATACAAATCAAAATACAAAAAATCATCAACAGCCGGGCTGCTGATGGAGTTGCATTATAGGCAGGCGCACCTGCAATACAAGTCATTTTTCTGTCGCCAGCATCATTTGCTTTTATTTTCAGCACCTTGGGTGTTTTTTGGCTGGTTTTACCTTTGCATGCTGCTAAGCTGAGGTACCTTGTTTGCTCAGGAGCCCTGTTATGCCCCTGTTTCTTATTTTTTTACTCTGGTGGTCTCCCGCTTATGCCGACAGCCGTGCTACACCTGAAGCCGCCACCGGCTGGCAAAACAAGCCGCTGGTGCAGACACAGCAGGCGATGGTGGTGACGGCCAATTCTCATGCCAGCCGGGCAGCGCAACAAATGCTGGAACGGGGTGGCAGTGCGGTAGATGCCATGATAGCCGCCCAGATGGTACTGACGCTGGTGGAACCACAGTCATCCGGACTTGGCGGCGGCGGTTTTCTGGTGCATTGGCAGCAAGAGAAACAGCAGGTAACAACGCTGGACGGTCGGGAAACCGCCCCGCTGGCTGCTTCACCTGAATTGTTTATTGATGAACAGGGTAAGCCTCTTGAGTTTATGGACGCCGTGATCGGCGGCCGCTCAGTAGGCACACCGGGCACGGTAATGCTGATGTGGCAGGCCCATCAGCGTTTTGGCTCCCTGCCCTGGCAGGACCTGTTCACTCCCGCTATTTCTCTTTCTTTGAATGGTTTTGAAGTATCGCCCAGACTGGCACAACTGATTACTAAAAACCGTGACAGTCTGCAGCAGGATCCTCAGGCCAGGGACTATTTCTTTAACGAAAAGGGCGAACCGCTTACTGCCGGACATCATCTGGTTAACCCATTACTCGCCGCCATACTGACGCGGCTCAGCATAGAGGGACCTTCTGCTTTTTATGAAGGAAAAATTGCCGGTCTGATGGTCGACAAGGTCTCAGCTGCCAGCAACCCGGGCCCCCTGACGCTTGAAGACCTGGCCCAGTACCGTGTTCAGGAACGTCCGGCGCTGTGTTTTCCTTATCGTCAATACAAATTATGTGGCATGGGTCCACCCGGCTCCGGAACGCTTGCGCTGGGGCAAATTCTGGGCATGCTGTCTCACTTTGAGCTGAGCAAGATGGGGCCGGCCTCACCTGCGGCCTGGCGGCTGATTGCCGATGCTTCCCGCCTGGCGTTTGCCGACAGAGCACGTTATGCCGCCGACAGTGACTTTGTGCCCGTGCCGGTTGAGGCACTGCTGAGTGCAGACTACCTTGCTGATCGAGCCGGGTTATTAAAGGCATCAGCACAGGCGCTGTCTGAGGTAAAGGCCGGCCAGCCAACAATACAGCCGGCTCCGCCGGCAGATACCTCACCGGAACTGCCATCGACGACCCAGATAAGCATTATTGACGCCAAGGGTAATGCCGTTTCCCTCACCTCTACCATTGAAAACGCCTTTGGCTCCCGGCTGATGGTACAGGGATTTCTGCTTAACAATGAACTCACCGACTTTGCCTTTGTACCCGAGCAAAATGGTGTGCCGCTGGCCAACCGTCTGGAGCCGGGCAAACGTCCTCGCTCCTCCATGAGCCCCACCCTGGTGTTTGATCAACATAACAAACTGCTGATGGTGCTCGGCTCTCCCGGAGGCAGCAGCATTATCGGCTATGTTCTGCACACCCTGATCAGTGTACTCGACTGGGGGATGGATATTCGTGAAGCAGTACACCAACCTCATGTATTACACAGAGGAGGACAGCTGGAAATGGAACCATTTGGCCGTAACCGGGCACTGCAGCCGGCCATGGCAGCATTGGGCTATAAGCCCCGTTTTAACGAGCTTAACTCGGGCCTGCATGTGATTATGCGACAGGGTAACCAGCTGCAAGGCGTGGCGGATCCTCGTCGGGAAGGCACTGCCATACCCGCAAATCTGCTGCCTGAGCCAGGTGTGTCAGCCGGCCCTTAACGTCTGAGCCAGTAAAGAAGTCAGTGCTGTTTTTTATTTAAGAACTGGCTCGCTATGCCGATAAGTAACTAACAAAATGCGACAAATATATTAAGCATCCTAATGAACAGAAGAAATCAGCACGTTATCGATGAAGAAGTAACCTACAGCGAGCAGGAGCAGCTGGTATCTACCACCGATAAACGCGGTGTGATTACCTACGCCAATGACATTTTCTGCAAAGTGGCCGGCTTTACTGCTGAAGAGTTGCAAGGGAAAAACCATAATATTGTACGCCATCCTGACATGCCCAAAGCTGCCTTCAAGGACCTGTGGGATCGTATGGAACAGGGACAGGCCTGGCGCGGAGCCGTTAAAAACCGCTGCAAGGATGGCCGCTATTACTGGGTGGATGCCTATGTGACTCCTATTTACGAAAACGGCAAGGTCACCGGCTATCAGTCGGTGCGTACCAGGCTGGATCCGGCAGTGCGTGCCCGTGCCGAGAAAGCCTATGCCAGTCTGCTGGCTGCGGAAAAAAGTAAGCGCAAAAAACCGGCCGTCAAGCTGACTGCCCTGAGGCCCTGGATAAGCAGTGCCGTTATGCTGGGCCTGTTGGGCGGTGCCTGGCATTATGGCGGCTTGTCCGGTCTGGTATGGAGCCTGCTGCCTCTGGCCTGGCTGGTGCTGAACACCCGCAACCAGCTGTTTTCCAGCACGCGTTTCTTTCAAAATCTGCACAAGGAATATGACAGCCTGTCCCGGCTGGTTTATTCCGGCAACGAGCCTCATTCCATTGCTGATTACCACCTTGGCCTGTGGCAGGCGCGCTCCCGCACTATTTTAGGCCGGGTGGATGATGCGACCGGCTCCCTCAAATCTCTGGCTACCAGCATGATGCAGGCCATGAGCAGTGCCCGTAACGATCTCAGCCGCCAGGACAGCGATACCCATCAGATTGCTGCCGCTATTGATGAGATGTCGGCCACGGCCAATGAAATTACTCAAAATACTCATAAAGCCGCCCAAAATGCCGAAGAGGCTCAGAATCAATGCTATCTGACTCAAAACCAGCTGGAGCAGACACGACAGAAGATAGTAGAGCTGGCCCGGGAGGCGGAGCAGGCTGCTGAGGCCACAGTGGCACTGTCAGAAGAGTCCAATCGCATTGGTACCTTGATGACAGAAATTCAGGGTATTGCTGATCAGACCAACCTGCTGGCACTGAATGCCGCCATTGAAGCGGCCCGTGCCGGTGAGCATGGCCGTGGCTTTGCGGTGGTGGCCGAAGAAGTGCGTGCCCTCTCCACACGCACCCATGGTGCCACCGAACAAATTCAGACCAGCATCAGCCAGATCCAGCAAACTCTGGCCAACTGGCGCACCATGATGGATACCAACCGGGCACACAGCCAGGAATGTGTGAATGCGGCTGAAGCCGGCACTGAAAGTCTGGGGCGTGTGGTTCAGGAAATTGACAATATCGCCGGCTTCACCGTGGAAATTTCAACTGCGGCAGGCCAGCAGCAACAGGTGGCAGAAGAGATCAGCCGTAATGTCCATCAAATATCCGAGACCTCCTCAGCCAATCTCAACACCATTACTCAGGTAGAAGACTCCAGCCGGGAACTGCTGGCGCGCTCTCAGGGGCTGAATAATCTGAGCCGCACCTTTTCCTGATATGAGCATGACCGGCAAGCAGGCCATATTATCGGTGCTGGCACTGGTTCCTGCCGGTTATGTGGTCAGTTATGGTCAGCTCGCAGATCTGGCCGGTCTGCCCGGACGGGCACGGCTGGCCGGCACTGTGCTGCGCCGGGCCGATACCTCTGCCCTGCCCTGGCACAGGGTAGTGGCGTCTTCGGGGCATATCAGCCTGCCGGCGGACAGCCGGGAAGCGCGTGAACAAAAAGAGCGGCTGCTTACGGAAGGTGTTGTCTTCAGGGGCAATAAGGTTGATATGAAACAGCACCAGTGGCGACCCGATCTGGGTGCGCTGCTGGTGCTGCTTGATCAATAAGGTTACTCAGCTCTTTCAAGCAAATCGCTTACATGTACCTGAAAGGGAATGGTCTCGTCTTCCCGCTGCAGCAATACCACCTCATTGTTTACATCCACCTCCAGTACATAGCCCGACCCTTCGGTGGTGTAACAAATCATGCCCGGCCTTACTTCACGAATATCCATATTCACTCCTGTTCAGGCAGTGCCTGAGATGATTGCACCCAACTCCTTGTGCGAAACATACGAACAACAGGCGGCCTTGGGGTTACTTTTTACCTTTCTGATGTTGCTGCCACTTGCCATCCACATAATGCGCAGTCCAGCCGGTCGCTTTTTTATTGACCTCTGTCATCACATATTGTTCCTTGTTTTTACGGCTGAAGCGCACCACCGCCTTGTTACCATCCGGATCTTCGACAGGTGCCTCGGCCAGATAAAGGAACTTGGATGGCAGCCGGTCTTTAAAGCGTACCAGCTCTTCCACCAAAGGCGCACGGGTTTCCCGGGATTTGGGAAAATTACTGGCGGCCATAAAAATGCCGGCGGCACCGTCGCGCAGCACAAAGTAGGCGTCAGACTGAGTGCAGGGCAGCTCGGGCAGGTGCACCGGATCTTCCTTGGGCGGCGCTACTTCACCGTTTTTCAGGATCTTGCGAGTATTTTTGCACTCGTCATTGGTACAGGCCATGTACTTACCGAAGCGGCCGGTTTTAAGCTGCATTTCACTGCCGCAGCGATCACAGTCAATGACCGGGCCTTCATAGCCCTTGAGTTTAAACTGGCCCTGTTCCAGCTCATAACCGTCACAGTCCGGATTTTGACCACACACATGCAGCTTGCGCTTGTCATCAATCAGATATGAATCCATGGCAGTACCGCACTTGCCACAGCGGCGCTTGGCACGCAGCGCATCGGTTTCTGCCTCTTCATCGTTGGCCAGCACAAATTCGTCACCGGGAACCAGATTAATAGTCTGCTTGCAGCGTTCCTTGGGCGGCAGCGCATAGCCGGAACAGCCCAGGAACACGCCGGTGGTGGCAGTGCGAATACCCATTTTGCGGCCGCAGGTAGGGCAGTCGATATCGGTCAGTACCATTTCATTGGCACGCATACCGCCTTCTTCTGCCGGCTGTTCGGCCTTTTCCAGCTCTTCACTGAACTCGGCATAAAAGGCATCAAGCACCTGGGTCCAGTTCAGTTTGCCGCCGGCAATTTCATCCAGCTTGCTTTCCATCTGGGCGGTAAAGTCGTAGTTCATCAGCTCGGCAAAACTTTCCTGCAGCCTGTCGGCCACAATCTCGCCCATTTTTTCAGCATAGAAACGACGGCTTTCCACTTTGACATAGCCTCTGTCCTGAATGGTAGAGATGATGGAGGCATAGGTAGACGGACGGCCAATGCCACGCTTTTCCAGCTCCCGCACCAGGGCCGCTTCGGTAAAACGTGCCGGCGGCTTGGTAAAGTGCTGTTTTGGCGTCAGCTCATTCAGGGTGAGGGTTTCACCCTGCTGCACCGCCGGCAGCTCGGTATCTTCACCTTTGCGGCTTTGGGGCGTGAGCACGCGGGTCCAGCCGGCGAAGCGCAGAATACGTCCCCGGGCTTTCAGCTCATAGTCACCGGAGGTGACCGTAATGGTGCTGCTGTCGTATTTCGCCGGCGTCATCTGACAGGCCACAAACTGACGCCAGATAAGATCGTAAAGTCGCTTGGCATCAGCCTCCATGCCATCGAGCTGCTCCGCAGACAGAGTGACGTCGGACGGACGAATGGCTTCGTGGGCTTCCTGGGCGTTAGCCTTGGCACCGTAGACATTGGGTGACTCGGGCAGATAATCCCTGCCGTGCTGCTGCTCAATAAAATCACGCACCGAGGCCACCGCTTCCTGACTCAGGTTGGTGGAGTCGGTACGCATATAGGTGATGTAACCGGCTTCATACAGGCGCTGGGCCAGCATCATGGTGCGCTTGACACCGTAGCTTAGCCGAGTGCTGGCTGCCTGCTGCAAAGTTGACGTAATAAAGGGGGCCGGCGGCTTGCTCTGGGTGGGTCTGTCTTCCCGGCTGGCCACGGTAAAGGTACCCGCACGCAGCGCATCCACCGCTGCCATGGCGTCGGCCTCATTGGTGGGCCGAAACTCCTTGCCCTGGTATTTGGCGACCATCATGGACAACGCCAGCTTTTGTTCATTGCTCAGCGCAGCCTGAATATCCCAGTATTCTTCAGGCACAAAAGCCTTGATTTCCCGTTCTTTTTCCACAATCAGCCGCACCGCTACCGACTGCACCCGGCCGGCCGACAAGCCTCTGGCAACCTTTTTCCACAACAGTGGCGATACCATATAGCCCACGACCCGATCGAGAAAACGACGGGCCTGCTGAGCATTTACCCGGTTCAGGTTCAGCTCCGACGGCTGGCTGAAAGCATCCTGAATGGCAGATTTGGTGATCTCATTGAACACCACCCGCTTGAAGCGGCTGTCATCACCACCAATCAGCTCCTTCAGGTGCCAGGCAATGGCTTCTCCTTCGCGGTCCAAATCCGTTGCAAGGTAGATGGTGTCAGCCTTTTCGGCCAGTGCCTGAAGCTCATTGACCACCTTTTCCTTACCCGGCAATACCTGATAGTTGGCCTGCCAGCCGTGCTCAGGATCAACCCCCATACGGGCGATCAGCGCCTTGTGATCCTTTTCCTTTTTCAGTCGGGCCTTTTCTTCCGGGCTCAGACTTTTGGTATCGGTTTTGCGCGCGGCCGGCTTTTTACCATTGGCTGAACCGGCGGTCGGCAAGTCCCGAACATGGCCGACACTGGATTTGACCACATAGTTCCTGCCCAGGTACTTGTTGATGGTCTTGGCTTTGGCGGGCGATTCCACAATAACGAGAGATTTGCTCATAAAGCGCGTTAAAATCCTTAAGGTTCGGCCCCGGTCGGGCGGGTCTGTGGCACGGTAATGACGGCTGTATAAGTGATATCGTCATAAAAAGCAAACCAGCCGGGCGCGGGCCTGAAAAAAATTCAGTGAATTTATATTTATTTATTAACGCCCTCATAGAGACAGGAATCAACTGCTTTTTTATTCAGGTCGCCTGTTCGCCCGCTTTTTATGCATCATTATTCCTGCCCCTGGTGGCTTTGTCACATTTGAGTTACAACCTTGATAAAAATCTAAATATAATGGCAGTGCGCAGCATCTTTTATTGGTCAACGCCAGGATTTCAAGGAGATTATCATGATTGAACAGGAAGCGAACTTCGATGGTCTGGTAGGTCCCACTCATAACTATGCCGGACTTTCATGGGGTAATGTGGCATCCAATCGTCATGCTAAAAGCATGTCGCATCCGCGGGAGGCCGCCCTGCAGGGACTGAGCAAAATGAAGGCCCTGGCCGACATGGGGCTGGTGCAGGGAGTGCTGGCTCCGCAGGCCCGCCCCGACACAGACACACTGCGCCGGCTGGGCTTTGCCGGCACTGATGCACAAGTACTGGACAGCGCCTTTCGTGAGGCCCCCCATTTGCTGGCGGCCTGCAGCTCCGCATCAGCCATGTGGACCGCCAACGCCGCCACCGTTTCACCCGGTGCCGATACACTTGATGGCCGCGTGCACTTTACTCCTGCCAATCTGGTTAACAAGTTTCACCGCTCCATTGAGCATGAGGTGACTGGCCGTATATTGCGCAGTGTGTTTGCCGACGAAGCCCATTTTTGTCATCACCAGGCCCTGCCCGCCCATGACGACTTCGGTGACGAAGGCGCTGCAAACCACACCCGGCTGCATAATGAGCAGGGCCACGGGCTTGAACTATTTGTCTATGGCCGCCGGGCCCATCAGCCCGGGGCACCGGCACCGCGCCGCTTTCCTGCCCGCCAGACACTGGAAGCCTCACGGGCCGTGGCCCGCCTGCATGGGCTGAGTGAGTGCAAGACGGTTTTTATTCAGCAAAACCCTGCAGTGATTGATCAGGGTGTGTTTCATAATGACGTCATTGCCGTGGGTAACGGCAATGTGCTGTTTTACCATCAGCAGGCTTTTCTTGATACTCAGGGCATGCAGGCAGAAGTGCGGCGCAAACTGCCCGATACTGAGCTGCATTTTATTGAAGTAAAAAATGACGAGGTGCCGGTGGCAGATGCGGTAAAAAGCTACCTGTTCAATACGCAGCTGGTTACCCTGAAGCCAGGCCATATGGCGCTGATTGCGCCCACAGAGTGCGCCGGCACGCCCAGCGTAAACGCCTATCTTAAGCGGTTGCTGGCCATGAATACCCCCATACGGGAAGTGCGCTTTATGGACGTAAAACAAAGCATGCAAAACGGGGGCGGCCCTGCCTGCCTGCGCCTGCGGGTGGCCATGAACCGGGCCCAGCTGAATGCGGTAAATCCCGCCTGCCTGATGAATGATCGCCTGTATGGCCGCCTTACCGGCTGGGTACAGCGCCATTACCGCGACAGGCTGCACCCGAACGATCTGCGCGATCCGGCGCTGCTGGAGGAATCCCGCGCGGCTCTGGATGAACTCACCCAAATTCTTGAACTGGGATCCGTGTACCCGTTTCAACGGTAAACTGCAGGGAATAGGGAATGGCCACTAATCCCTATTCCCTGAATTAAATCAGCTGAAGGGCCGCTGCCCCGCCTCATAGAGCTTCATCAGTGCCCGGCTGACACCCATTTCTGCCGCCTTGCCAAACTTGTCCTTCAGGCTTTGTTTGGGCTTAAAGTTCAGACTGATAATGCGTTTATCGCTACTTTGCGCCAGCAGGTAATCGCTGCTGGTTTGCAATGAGTCCACCAGCCCCAGTGCCTGGGCATCGCTGGCCAGCCAGTGTTCGCCGGTCGCCACCCGATCCAGATCCAGCTTGGGACGGTTGTCGGCAATAAAGGCCTTAAAACGCTGATGGATTACTTCCAGCTCTTCACGGAACTTGGCCCGGCCATGATCATCGTTTTCACCGAACAGTGTCAGGGTGCGCTTGTATTCGCCGGCCGTGTGCAGCTCTACGTCTATATCCCGGTTTTTCAGAAATTTGTTAAAGTTGGGCATTTGCGCCACCACACCAATGGAGCCCACAATGGCAAAGGGAGCGGCAATAATACGCTCGGCCACACAGGCCATCATATAACCGCCGCTGGCAGCAACCTTGTCTACCGCCACCGTCAGCTTAAGGCCATGGCCCTTCAGTCGCTGCAACTCTGCAGCACCCAGGCCGTAACCGTGCACCACGCCGCCACCAGACTCAAGCCGCACCAGCACTTCGTCTCCGGGATCTGCCAGCTGCAGCAATGCCGACACTTCCTCGCTCAGCCATTTCACTTCATGAGCATCCATACTGCCCTTGAAGTCGAGCACATAGAGCCGCCGACGCTGATCGCCCTGCTTCTTTTCGGTTTTATCCGCCTTTTGATATTCCTGTTTCAGGGCCTTGCGTTCGGCATCGGTGACGGCGGTTTCCATGCGCAGGCGACGGGCCTGCCGGCGTAATGCTGCGCTCACATCTTTAATGTTCACACCGTCGCTGCTCTGCTTTTGCCTGGCTGCCGCCGCCAGCGCAATCACAACCCCCAGAGCAGCCACCCAGGTCAGAGCCTTGGCTGCGAACAGACCATATTCGTATAAAAATTCCACATTACTCTCCTTATGCAGCTGAATGGCGTTATTCTGACAGCCCCAAACAAGAACACCAATCGGCTTTTTTGCTTTCCGTGCTGGCATCAGGATGCAGAGTCTGGTTTGATCGGCACACACTGAATTTCTGTACAGAGAACAAGGTCCATGCTTGATTATCAACCCTCACCCGATTTGCTCAAGAACAAGGTCATTCTGGTGACCGGTGCCGGCGACGGCATAGGCCGGCAGGCAGCACTCAGCTATGGTGCCCACGGGGCCACCGTCATATTGCTGGGCAAAACCGTCAAAAAGCTGGAAGCCGTTTATGATGAGCTGCTGGCTCAGGGCAGTCCGGAGCCCGCTATCATTCCTCTGGATCTGCAGGGGGCAACCAAACAGAACTATCAGGACATGACCGCCACTGTGCGCCAGCAGTTTGGCCGCCTTGACGGTGTGCTGTTTAATGCCGGCCAGCTGGGTGCCCTGGGTCCTTTTGAAATGATTGGCGAGGATGAATGGGACCAGGTAATGCAGGTAAACCTCAAGTCTCAGTTTCTGATGACCCAGGCACTGCTGCCACTGCTGAAAGACAGCAAGCCTGCTTCCATCGTGTTTACCAGCTCAGGGGTAGGCAGACAGGGCCGGGCCTACTGGGGCAGCTATGCCATTTCCAAATTTGCCACCGAAGGCATGATGCAGGTGCTGGCTGCTGAGCTTGCGGATACCGGCGTGCGCGCCAACTGTATTAATCCGGGAGCAACCCGCACGCACATGCGGGCGCGCGCCTTTCCCGCCGAAGCGCCGTCTAGCCTGCGCTCGCCTGCCGACATTATGGGGCCTTACCTTTATCTGATGGGCAGCGACAGTGAGACAGTGAACGGCCGGTCTCTGGATGCGCAGACCGACAGAGTGTCCGGCCAGCCCAGAGCCTGACATACCTGTTCCGCTGCTGCTACACTGACTCTGGCATAGGTTCATTCCGAACAGGACTATCATTAACGCTGAGGCCATGGTTCGGCCTCATGATGGCAATGCCAAGGCAGGCATTATTATGTATCGTCCCAAAAGCACAGTTGAGCAATGGCGTATTTTTCAGGCGGTGGTTGACCACGGTGGTTACGCCCAGGCCGCCGAAAAACTGAATAAAAGCCAGTCATCTCTGAACCATGCGGTGGCAAAATTGCAGCAGGCGCTTGGTCTTTCTTTGCTGGAAGTTCGCGGTCGCAAGGCCTGCCTTACTCCCCAGGGTGAGGTATTTCTGCGCCGCTCGCGCAAGCTGACCCAGGATGTAGAAAGCCTGGAGCGACTGGCCGATATACTGGCAAGCGGCTGGGAGCCGGTGCTGCGTATTGTGGTAGAAGCGTCTTTGCCCCGCGCTCCCTTGTATCAGGCCCTGGCTGAATTTCGTACTCAGTCACGGGGCTGCCGCATTCATCTGGTGGAAACCCAGCCTTCTGGCTGTCAGACCGTGATCAGACAGCAAGCAGCCCATATGGTATTTGCCTCCAGAGCTTATCCGAATCTCACCTCCCTCCCTCTGGCCACCACCGTTTATGTGCCCGTCGCCGCCCCCAATCATCCGCTGGCAAATATCAAGGGCGTGGGCCAGACCGAGATGGAGCAACAACTGGAGCTGATGCTGGCCGATGGCAGTGAACAGGAAGAAGGCTGGGCCAGGGGTGAGCAGCGCTGGATTATTCATCATTTACACGATGCGCTTTCACTGCTGCGCCGGGGAGTCGGCTTTGCCTGGCTTCCTTCGGATGTGGTGCAGCCCATGGTGAATGACGGCATTCTGGTACAACTGCACATGGCCAATCAGGCATTGCGCAAACGTTTTACACACCTGGTACTGCCCGGTACTGTTCCTCCCGGCCCCGCTGCCAGCCTGCTGCTGGGTCTTATTCGCAAACATTACGATGATCAGGCCCAACCTGAGGATGTGCTCTGATTGTTGCCAGCACGCGCCGGCTTCCTTATGCTCTTGGACTCGCAGTAGACAAGGAAACCTCATGTTTGATTTCGATCAGTGGATAGACCGCCGCCCTACCCGTGCGCTCAAGTGGCTGAAATATGAAGGCACCGATATTTTGCCCATGTGGGTTGCCGACACCGAGTTCAAGGCACCACCTGCCGTGATAGACGCGCTGAATGAGCGGGTAGAACACGGTATTTTTGGCTATAGCCGCCCTACTCCGGCGCTGACCGAACTGATTATCGAGCGCTGCCGCGAGCGCTATGGCTGGAACATTCAGGCCGACTGGCTGGTCTATATGCCCGGCGTGGTACCGGCACTGAATCTGGCCTGTCAGACCTTCAGCGAGCCTGGCAGCAACATTCTGATGCCCAAGCCCATTTACTACCCCTTTTTACATGCTCCCGGCTTTCATGGCCGAAAGGCGGCGCACGTCGAAATGGTGGAAAAAGACGGCCGCTGGCTGTTGGATCTCGACTCGCTCGAGCGTCAGGCCAAAGACAGCGAGTTGCTGCTGTTCTGTAACCCGCACAACCCGGGCGGTACCATTTACACCACCGAAGAGCTTGAAGCCATCAACGACATTGCCAAACGGCATGATCTGATCGTCTGCTCTGATGAAATTCACTGTGACCTGTTGCTTGATGAAGGCAAGTCTCACGTGCCTTATGCTGCCATCAGTGAGGACGCCGCCGATCGCAGCGTGATCCTGATGGCACCGAGCAAAACCTTTAACATTGCCGGCCTGTGCTGCTCTTTTGCGGTGGTGCCCAATGCCGAGCTGCGCACCCGCTTCACCCGCGCCGCCCGGGGTATTATGGCCGATGTTAACCTGCTGGGCTTTGTGGCCGCCGAAGCCGCCTATGCCGACGGCGAAGACTGGTTGCAGGCACAGCTGGAATATTTGCGTAAAAACCGGGATCTGCTGGTGGAGCGCCTGAACGACGTGCCCGGTGTGAAGGTACTGTCACCGGAAGCCACTTATCTGGCCTGGGTGGATATCAGCGCCCTGCAGCTGGACGATCCTATCGGTTTCTTTGAGCAGGCCGGCGTGGGCCTGTCTCCCGGCGGCCAGTTCGGCGGCAGTGACTTTGTGCGGCTGAACTTTGGCTGCCCCCGGGCCATGCTTGACGAGGCCTTGCACCGTATGATTGCAGCCATTAATAATCGTTAACTCAAAGGCCGGCTTGAGTCCTTCTTTTATCTCGCCTTTTCATACAATTTTTTGCTATCTTTGAATAGCTTAGCTAAACATTCAAGCACGACCATTGAATCCAAAGACAAGGAAAGGAACTATGTCGATTAAAAAAACCATCAGTGGCGCGGCCGCGGTCATGACCCTGGGGCTGGGTGCCGGTGTATCCGGTGCTATGGCAGCCGACCAGAGTTTTATCACCATTGGTACCGGTGGTGTTACCGGCGTTTACTATCCTACCGGCGGTGCGATTTGCCGTCTGGTAAACCAGGGCCGTGCCGAGCACGGTATTCGCTGCTCAGTAGAAAGCACCGGCGGCTCCGGCTATAACCTCAACTCGCTGCGCTCCGGCGAGCTGGAAGTGGGTGTGGCCCAGTCGGATCTGGAATATCAGGCACTGAACGGCGAAGGCCCCTTCAGCGAGCAGGGCGCGTATGAGGATTTGCGCTCTGTGTTTGCCCTGCATGGTGAAGCCCTCACCATAGTGGCCCGCCAGGATGCCAACATTAAGAACTTTGAAGATCTCAAAGGCAAGCGGGTCAACATAGGTAACCCGGGCTCCGGCCAGCGCGATACCATGGAAGTATTGCTGAAAGCCTATGGCTGGACTCACGATGACTTCAGCCTGGTGTCCGAGCTGCGCCCCGCCGAACACGGCCAGGCCCTGTGTGACAACCGTATTGATGCTTTTGTGTATGTAGTAGGTCACCCGAACGGCTCCATCAAGGAAGCCACCACCGCCTGTGAAGCCAACCTGGTATCCGTGAGCGGTGAGGTGGTCGACAAGCTGGTCAGCGACAACGCCTATTACCGTTACATTACCATTCCCGGTGGCGAATACACCGGCTCCGATGAAGACGTAAAAACCTTTGGTGTGGGTGCCAACCTGGTCACCAGTGCCAAGGTGCCGGAAGCGCAAATCTACCAGCTGACCAAAGCCGTGTTTGACAACTTTGATCAGTTTGTGCGCCTGCACCCCGCCTTTGCCAACCTCAAGAAAGAGGAAATGGTGAAAGATGGTCTGAGTGCCGAGCTGCACCCAGGCGCCCAGAAATACTACAAGGAAGCAGGTCTGATCGACTAAATCAGCCTTGTACCGGGGAAGCCTGCTTCCCTGTTCTGGTCAGGAAACCACCGGGGCGGCAAGCCAAGTTCTTGCCGCCCCGGTTTGCTGTTTACCCTGACATTCGGAGGAAAACACATGTCTCAACCACCTCAGGATAACACTCAGCAAACGCTGGATGAGATGCTGGCTCAGGCCGATACCGGCGGTCGGCATCCTACCGGTGCGGGTCACTGGACCCTGCTGCTGGTACCGCTCTGCTGGGCACTGTTTCAGCTGTGGTACGTATCACCCCTGCCCTTTATGTTTAATATCGGTATTTTCAACGATACCGAAGCCCGCTCCATTCATCTGGCCTTTGCGGTGTTCTTGTCCTTTACTGCCTTTCCGGCCTTAAAGCATTCTCCGCGAGACAGAATTCCCCTGCACGACTGGCTGCTGGGTCTGGCCGGTGCCTTTTGTGCCGCCTATCTGTTTTTGTTTTATCGTGAGCTGGCCAGCCGGCCGGGCCTGCCCATTATGCAGGATCTGGTCGTGGCCTGCACTGGCATGCTGCTGCTGCTGGAAGCCACCCGCCGGGCCCTGGGTCCGCCACTGATGGTGGTGGCCGCCATCTTTCTGTTCTACACCTTTGCCGGCCCCATGATGCCGGACGTGATCGCCCACCGCGGTGCCAGCCTGGCGCGCACCGTGACTCACCAGTGGCTGACTACCGAAGGGGTGTTTGGGGTGGCGCTGGGAGTCTCTACCTCCTTTGTGTTTATGTTTGTATTGTTTGGCTCTTTGCTGGAGCGGGCCGGAGCCGGCAACTACTTTATCAAGCTGGCCTTTTCCATGCTGGGGCACCTGCGCGGCGGTCCGGCCAAGGCAGCAGTGGTGTCGTCGGGTCTGTCCGGGCTGGTATCAGGCTCATCCATTGCCAACGTGGTCACCACCGGCACCTTTACCATACCGCTGATGAAGCGGGTGGGCTTTCCGGCCACCAAAGCCGGTGCGGTGGAAGTGGCCGCTTCTACCAATGGTCAGCTGACCCCGCCCATTATGGGGGCCGCCGCCTTTCTGATGGTGGAGTATGTGGGTATCTCCTATATAGAAGTGATCAAGGCGGCGATTTTGCCGGCACTCATTTCCTATGCCGCCCTGATTTACATCGTGCATCTGGAAGCGGTAAAAGCCGGTATGCAACCGCTGCAGCAACGCCGCAAGGTTACTATCGCCCAGCGTCTGTTCGGCTTTATGACCATTACCGTAGGCATGCTGCTGCTTTCTGCCGGCATCTATTATGGTATTGGCTGGACCAAAACCCTGTTTGGCCCGCTGGCCACCTGGGTGCTGAGCGCAGTGGCACTGGTGACCTATATTGCGCTGGTGGCCTGGTCTGCCCGACTGCCGGATCTGGCCATTGACGACCCGGACAGCCCGGACATTCATATGCCTGAGCCCGGCCCTACCTTTAAGTCGGGCATGTATTATCTGCTGCCCATCGTCGTGCTGGTGTGGTGTTTAACGGTAGAGCGGTTATCTCCGGGGCTGTCGGCATTCTGGGCCACCCTGTTTATG
Organism: Oceanimonas sp. CAM02; assembly: GCF_032842915.1. Taxonomy (NCBI): domain Bacteria; kingdom Pseudomonadati; phylum Pseudomonadota; class Gammaproteobacteria; order Aeromonadales; family Aeromonadaceae; genus Oceanimonas; species Oceanimonas sp. CAM02. The sequence continues at coordinate 22,422 of NZ_JAWJBK010000030.1, read as the reverse complement.
ATGTTTATTGTGGTCACGCACAAGCCGCTCAAGGCCCTGTTCCGCAAGCAACAAACAGAAGGTCTGCTCAAGGAAGGCAGCTTTGATCTGTTTATGGGACTGGTCACCGGTGCCCGCAACATGATTGGCATTGGGGTAGCCACCGCTGCTGCCGGTATCGTGGTCGGCACAGTCACCCTTACCGGCATTGGTCTGGTGATGACGGAGTTTGTGGAGTTCATCTCGGGCGGCAGCCTGCTCCTGATGCTGATCTTCACGGCGGTCATCAGCCTGCTGCTGGGCATGGGGCTGCCTACCACAGCCAACTACATCGTCGTATCTACCCTGATGGCACCGGTGATCGTGAATCTGGGCGCTCAGCATGGACTGATAGTGCCGCTCATTGCCGTGCATCTGTTTGTGTTCTACTTCGGCATACTGGCAGACGATACACCGCCGGTAGGGCTGGCCGCCTTTGCTGCCGCCGCCATTGCCAAATCCGATCCGATAAAAACCGGTATACAGGGCTTTACCTACGATATTCGTACCGCCATTCTGCCCTTTATGTTTATTTTTAATACTCAACTGCTGCTGCTGGGGATTGAAAGCTGGGGCGGATTACTGCTGACCATTATCAGTGCGCTGGCCGCCATGTTGTTGTTTGCCGCCGCCACGCAAGGGTTCTGGCTGGTTAAAAGCCGCAGGTGGGAAACCCTGGCGCTGCTGCTGGTGGCCTTTACCCTGTTCCGGCCGGGTTTTTTCTGGGACAAACTGTTTCCGCCCATGGCGCAATATAACGCCAGTCAGTGGGAGCAAGTGGTGGAAAGCCTGCCGGCGAACGAGTCCATTATTCTGCAGCTGGGAGGAAACAACCTGTTTGGCGAGCCGGTCAACAAAATGGTGAAACTCAATTTTGATGCAGATCTCACCAGTGCCAGTGAACGTCTGGCCAGCACCGGTATCAGCAGCCTGCGCACCGAAGGTGACAAAATACTGATTGATATGGTGGATTTTGGCAGCCAGGCAGAGCGTCTGGGGGTAGATTTTGATCTGGAAGTGGTGTCGTTACAGCGTCCGTCCGACCGCCCCGACAAGGAATGGATGTTTGTGCCGGCACTCTTGCTGGCAGGCCTGGTGGCCTGGACTCAGCGCCGCCGCCAGAAAGCATAATCACAGCAATAATAACGCCGGCCACTGGCCGGCGTTTGATTTACAGAGGTGCCTTGTTAACCGCGCTGAGCGCTTCATTTACAGCAAATATCCGACCTCGAATGCCGGTAACTCCTGCCTCTTCAAGGCGGGCTGTATGCTTTTTCAGATATTGCTGCGCGCTGACTTCATTCTCAAACAGATAAACTCCTCCGGCTTGCTCATGAGCCGCATTTTCTGTCCATATTTTCCAGATAAAACCAGGCTCTTCATTAATGGAGTGCGCCAGTCCTGCCATGGCCTGAGCCATCTCCTGGTCAAAAGGCCCGCTAAAAGGAAAATCAACCTGCAGTATGGTTTTCATCTAACCCGCTCCCACGCATATAAAAGAAACCACTAATATAATACGTTTCTGCCAGAATAGCGTCAGCAACAACAAAAAAGCCCGCTGCTAATGCAGCGGGCTTTTTAATGTGGCGGAGGAGGTGGGATTTGAACCCACGGTAGGCTATTAACCTACGCCGGTTTTCAAGACCGGTGCATTCAACCACTCTGCCACCCCTCCAGTGCTGCGGATCATACTGTGATCCGCTTCGTGCTGTAAAGGGCTTGGTAATCAATTGCTTTCTAAATCATCACTTTGCATACTTTTTGAGACGTTTTCTGCGCGTTGGTTTAAAAAGTAATCTCGCAGGAACTGCTCATCCAGCGGAGACAAGTCAAAGTGCCGGCTGGCTGCGGCAATCGATTCTTTATTGATTGCCGGTTGCCCGGTCAGCCAGTGCAGCGCCTTGCGCAGCGACTCATGTTCACTCATCCCTGCTCTCCTTCATAAGTTATGCACTTTTTTCATGGATGATGACTTTTATTTTTTATGCATTACAAATACAATTTAGTAGCTTGCTTTATAAGCATATCTTATAAAAACGATACAAATCACGAGGTCTCCATGCATTTGAAACACCGCTTGCGTGACGCAACCCTGGCCGGTGCAGCAGCTTTTGTTGCCGTTATCTGCCTGAGCTACCTGAAGGACTGGACTCACTTCATGGTGCTGAGTGCCCCCATGGGTGCCACCCTGGTGTTATTATTATTGTTGCCTTCAGCGCCGCTGTCGCGTCCCAAGCATGTGATTCTGGGTCACCTTTTAACCACCTGCATTACCGTGGCTGGCCTTGAGTTTATTCCTGATCCCACCCTTGGTCTTGGCATTTGCTTTGGACTGAGCATTACCATGATGGTGCTTACCGACACCCTGCATCCCCCTGCCGGTGCCAACCCCATTCTAATTTACCTGTCTGCGGCTCACCTGACCCCCATGGACTTTATTCTGCCCACTCTGGCCGGCACCCTGTTTATGGTAGGTTTTGCCAGTGTCTATCATTATGTGTTTACCCATCGCCGCTATCCGTTTGGTCCCAAGACGATTTACCCGAAAAATCATGTGGTTAAGGAGCAGCAGCAGACTGCCAAGGAATCACAGGCCACCGAGCCGGCAGTAAAAACCGACTAGTCCCAAAGAAGCCGCAAGGCTTCTTTTTTATAACCTGATGGCGGAACTTGGATTTTAAGTAAAGAATCTTCACATGGAGATTTTAAGTCGTATTGTGATCATGATCACACAACATATTGTTAACCGAATGTAACATCCTGCTGTGCCTGATGACGCCAGAAAAACGGCACTTTGTATTTTCATTTTTCAGTAATACGGACACAAAGGAACAGGATGTTATGATACAAAAATCCCTGCTTGGCTTATTGATTGCTGCCAGCTGCGTGCCGGCCATGGCCGCCGACTGGAGCACCACAGAGCTGCAATATCAGATAGGAAACCTCAAGCAACAGCCCTTTGGACCTGATGCCGATGATAAATCCACTACCAGCATTTATACCCTGCAACACGCCAGTGGCTGGAAGTACGGCGACAACTTCTTTTTTATTGATTATTCCGACTGGAAAGACGACCAGCGCCGACGTGACTGGTATGGTGAAGGTTATTTTAACTTCAGCCTGGGCAAGATCAGTGGCCGGGATTTAAGCCTGGGCCCCGTGAAGGACATTGGTCTGGTGATGGGGGTCAACGCCGGTGGTGACAGCAAGGTACGTAAATATCTGCCGGGGGTACAACTGGCGCTGGATGTGCCCGGTGCCGCTTTTTTTAATACCCTGATCACCGCCTATATTGATGACAGCACAGGCGTGGCCGGCGGCGGCGCGCCCAAGGAAAGCAACAGCTGGATGCTGGACACCGCCTGGGCCTTTCCCTTCAGTGCCGGCAGCCACGACTTCAGCCTGGAAGGTCATCTTGAATATATCGGCAGTCGGGAAAATGAATTCGGCGACAAGGTAAAAGCCCATGTGCTGGCTCAGCCGCAGCTGCGTTACGATCTGGGTAAAACCCTGTTCAATGATCCTCAGCGGCTGTTTGTGGGCATTGAATATCAGTACTGGCACAACAAATACGGCAGCTCGGTTACCGAGAGCGCAGTACAGGGCCTGGCTGTCTGGCGGTTTTAACCACAGCAAATGCAAAAAGAGCGCCGTGGCGCTCTTTTTTACAGGGACTTGTGTTTATACAGCGGCTTAGAAATGCCATTCCAGCTGGAAGGTCGGGGCGTGAGTATCTACACCAGCTATGCCATTATTACCAAACTTGTTGTTCCAGTATTCATAACCCACACCGGCCCAAAGAGTGTTGCTCTTGTTAAAGGCCAGATCACCCACATCCACCATCAGGGAAGGACGGGCCAGAATTTCATAGTCGGTACCCTGCCCTTTAGGGGTATTGTAGTTGGCAAACCCCTGGAACTTCATGGGTACAGGACCGGCATTAAAGGGCAGACCCCAGGCCAAATTGTACACTGTATAATCGTTATACGTAATATCTTGGTTAGTGGTACGCTTACCATTGTGATTGCGCTCATGAGCATACAGTATGCTGAAGTCCAGGAAACCCTTGGGCACGGCAAACTTTAACGTCGGACCCACCACCAGCATCTGTTTACGGGGAGCAACTTCAGTGTTTTTGGTATTCAGATCAAAGCCTGCGGTCAGTGCCACTTCCTTTACCGGACCAAAACTGAAATCCTGATCAAAAATCTTGCCCAGATGCAGCTGATGGCGGTAGGTCAGATAGGCCTCGGTGGCACCGTCACCTTCACCTGGGGCGTCGCCCTGAGCCGGATCATTTTCATCAGACTGCAGCAAATCCACGTTCAGAAAGTTCTGGCCATAGGCATAACCGCTGGCATGAGTGAATTGCAGAATGTGTTTGGTCACATCTTTTTTATTAAAAGGCTCGGTAAACTCGGTACCGTAACGATAACCGATATAGGTATCGGACCAGGTGGCGGCGCTCACCTGAGGAGCAGCAGAAACGGCCAGGGCCAGGGCAGACAGAGTGAAAACGCGCTTGCAGGTTTGCTTCATAACCGTGATTCCTTCACATGGTTCAAAAGGTGAATTCTGATGTGAATACAAAGTAATATTTTTTTGTGTTTTTTGCATTCCACCTTTCAGCACCTGAATGATTACACAGGCCGACACCAAAAATCTACATTTTGTTCACAAAAGTATAATGAGCATCAAAGAAACGGCTTTCAGTCACTATCTCAGAGGTAAGGTAAACGAAGATACCGGTACTACCATCAAGGCTGCACGTTGTCCGCATGCCACACCGGCATTGGGAAACACCACGGCTTCCCGCTCCTGCTGAACATGCCACTGCTGCTGCTGATCAGTCGCCAGCAAGACACCTTGTTCAAACTCGGTGAAATTGGATACATCATTGTTGAAACAAAGGGCAAAGTCATCGGTGTTTTTAACAATTTCCTGACTCACGGCAAACACGTCCAGATGCTCTGGTGTGAGTGGTGGTGGCTGCCAGCCAGGCTCAGAGATCAATGCTTCAAGGCATTGATTAAGTGCGGTCAGCTGGGTCAGATCATTGTCACCAAAAGGCATTACCTTGCCCAGCTCAAGGGTAAAGGCATGGGCATTGAACCGGTGCGCACTGAAATAGCTGAAGGTGGTGGTAGGCTCGTGAGCCAGTAGTACCGTATTAATGCCGGCAGCCTGCAACAACGCCAGCTGAGCCCGACTGTAAGGTGCGCCATGCAAATAAGGATACACGGCAAACTTTTCCCGCTGTGAAGGCCGAATGGCAGTATGCAAGTCGTAATGCAGCCGCTCTGCATGCTCTCGCACCGAAAAAAAGCGGGTCACATAGCTTTCCAGCAACGCAGCCCGTTTACGCTCCTGATTCACCTCATTGCCCTCGGCATGAGCGCCGGAAAACAGCCGGTTCAGGTTTTCATCCAGCTCACGTACCGCGGCATTCATCGCTGCCGGATTGCCAAAAATAAACAGCACTCGCTGGCGGCAGGTCAGCTCGCCACTGATCAGCCTGTGCAGCAACGCCTCGCACAGCTCAATGGGCGCGGTTTCATTACCGTGAATGCCGCAGGAAATAATCAAATCACGACCAGCCGGGTTTTCCGGCTCCAGACACAGGACGCCGGTATCCCAGATCTGGGCTGCAGTGCCGCAAGGCAGCGAATATACTGAAGGGGATAAATACCAGGGGTGCTGTCTGCTGAGGGCAAGAAAGTCATCAAGAGCATGAGTCACAGATACCTCCAAAAATCCATTTTATTGCCAGACATCTTAATGCAATAAAACACGATTTCAGTATCAATGTCTAAGGATTTAGGGGTCTACCCCACATAATAAAGTCAAAAGCCGGCGCTGATCAGCGCCGGCTGCAAATTTATACGCCAGCCTGAGCAAACACCTCACTCACCAAAGCCCGTGCTTCGGTGATCAGCTGATCCAGGTGAGCTTCACTGCGAAAGCTCTCGGCATAAATTTTATATACCTGCTCGGTACCACTGGGGCGGGCAGCAAACCAGCCCTGCTCAGTGACCACCTTTAAACCACCAATGGCTGCCCCGTTACCCGGCGCACTCGTCAGGCGGGCAATAATGGCATCGCCGGCCAGGGTGTCGGCCTGCACGTTTTTCGGCTGAAGCGCACTGAGCACTTTCTTTTGGGCATGGTTTGCAGGCGCATCCACCCGCCGGTAATGTGGCCGGCCCAGCTCGTCGGTCAGCATGGCATAATACTGGTGGGGTGTTTTACCGGTTACCGCCAGTATTTCTGCCGCCAGCAGTGACGGAATAAAACCGTCTTTATCCGTGGTCCAGACATCGCCGTTTTTACGCAAGAAAGAGGCACCGGCACTTTCTTCCCCCACAAAGGCCAGCTTGCCGGCCATCAGGTGTTCTACATACCATTTAAAGCCGACCGGCACTTCCATCAGCGGACGCTGCAGACTGGCTGCCACCCGGTCGATAATGGATGAAGACACCAGCGTCTTGCCCACCGCCAGACTGGCGGACCACTCGGGTCTGTGAGTAAACAGATAGTGTATGCACACCGCCAGAAAATGGTTCGGGTTCATCAGACCATCGGCATCCACTATGCCATGGCGGTCATAATCAGGATCATTACCACAGGCAATATCAAACTCATCTTTCAGCGCCAGCAAACGGGTCATGCTGAAGGGGCTGGAGCAGTCCATACGGATTTTGCCGTCATGATCCAGCGGCATAAAGCCAAAGTCGGCATCCTGGCGCTCATTTACCAGAGTAATATTCAGGCCAAAACGTTTGGCAATGTGCGGCCAGTAAGCCAGACCCGAGCCACCCAGCGGATCCACGCCAATACGAATGCCGGCCCGGCGAATGGCCTCCATATCAATGACCTGATCCAGCTGTGCCACATAGGCATTCACATAATCATGAGGCACCGCCTGCTGCCGCGCCTGCTCACAGGGCTGGCGAGTGACGCCGGCATTGCCTTCGGCCAGCAGCGCATTGGCTCTTTGCTCAATGGCACCGGTGGCCTCGGCACTGGCAGGACCACCGTCGGGGCCATTATATTTAATGCCGCCATCCTGCGGCGGATTATGGGACGGTGTGATCACTATGCCGTCGGCAAGCGCCCCGCCTGCGCGGTTAAATTCCAGAATGGCATGAGAAATCACCGGTGTAGGGGTATAACCGCCGCCCTGCTGCACCCTGACTTCAACGCCGTTGGCGGTTAATACTTCCAGTGCTGCGCCAAAGGCTGCTTCCGATAACGCATGGGTGTCCATGCCCAGAAACAGCGGCCCGCTTATACCCTGCGCCCGGCGATACTCTGCCACCGCCTGACAAATGGCGTAAATATGCGCCTGATTAAAACTGGCATCCAAAGAAGAACCACGATGGCCGGAAGTACCAAAGGCCACACGTTGTCCCGGCTGGCTGACATCAGGGGTACGCTGATAAAACGCGGCCATCAGTTTGGGAATATTAACCAGATCCGCAGGCTGTGCAGGCTGGCCTGCGCGAGGGTGCGTGCTCATGTTGATTACTGTCCTTGATATGTTCAGATGCTTTGGCTGACCCGCTCAATCAGGCCGTGGGCATAGCCCATAGCGGCCATCAGCTGAGTCACGATATTGCGTTTGCGGCCGGTGTTGGTATTGGTTATCACCCAATAAGGGCTGCCATCAATGGCTCTGGGCTTGGTCGTGTTGCCCGCCGCCAGCAAGGCAGCTTCCGAGTCGGCAAAATAGATACGTTTGCGCCCCTTGATATCTGAGGCCTGAGCAAAGGCAGCCGGATTATCCCGGTACAATACCGACAAAATCGTCATAAAACGTTCAATAGCAGAATCTTGCGCAGCCAGAGTGCCGGCGTCGAGCATACGGCGTACGCCCTCTCCCTGCACACCCGCCGGGGCCGGCTCCGCGCTGGGTTCGGTTTTTTGGCTTTCCAGTTTCAGTAAACGGCGCAATATGTCCGAGGCGCTCTCTCCGATATGCCGGGTATTACTGGCAATGTAACGGTAAAGCTCTTCATCCACCTCAATGGTTTTCATCATTTTTTCAGGCATATCCACTCCCAGTGAAGAGTGGCTGATTATACATGTTGCAAGGGTCCGGCCCAAGCGGGTTGCGCCCATGCCCGGCTCGGGCAACAATATTGCCCTCTTTTGACGCAACAAGGCGCACGCTTCATGCAACTGAATTATCGACGCCAGGGCAGCGGTATGCCGGTGATACTGGTACATGGCCTGTTTGGCAGCCTTGACAATTTAAATGGTCTGAGCCGGGCACTGACACCACATTTCGATGTTATCTCCGTCGATCTGCGTAACCATGGGCTGTCACCCCGCAGTGGAGAAATGACCTACTCCGCCATGGCGGAAGATCTGCTGGAACTGAGCGCACAGCTGCAGCTGGATACGCCTGCCATGGTGGGGCATTCCATGGGCGGCAAGGCCGTGATGATGGCCGCCGGACTGGCACCGGAACAGGTACGCGGTCTGGTGGTGGCCGACATGGCACCGGTGGCCTACCGTCAGGCCCGCCATCAGGAAGTATTTGCCGGTCTGCAGGCGGTAATGAACGCCGGCTGCCAGACCCGCAAGGAAGCCGATGCGGTACTGGCGCAGCATGTCAGCATTGCCGGCGTACGCCAGTTTTTACTGAAGTCGTTCAGCAATGACGAACACACCTGGCGCTTTAATGTTACCGCCCTGCACAACGCCTACGCCAATATTATGGGCTGGCCCGGCCTGCCAACACCCTTTGAGGCACCAGTACTGTTCATTAAAGGCAGTGAGTCGGATTATCTGCTGCCCGAGCATCAGTCCGACGTTCAGGCTCAGTTTCCTCAGGCTCAGGCCCGGGTCATTCAGGGTGCGGGCCACTGGCTGCATGCGGAAAAACCCGATTTATTCAATCGCCTGGTGCAGGATTTCCTGCTTGCTCTCAGTTAACAGGCTTTCAGGCTTTGTGCTATAGTGGCGCCCATTCTTAACGGTCGGTCAACTTTATGTCTTTGGATCAAATCGAGCTGCTGGAAAGCCTTGGGCTGAAACTCTTTTTTGTGGCCATTTTTCTGCTGATCGGGCTGGCTATTCAGGATGTTCTGAAACGGGGCAATGTGCCCAAATTTGGCCGTTTTATCGTTTGGCTGGTGCTGTTTCTCGGTTGTGCCGGCTTTATTGCCAAAGGCATTATTGAAGCAGCATGGGAAAGTGGTGGTGTGGGCTGAGCCATGGCCAAGCAAGAGGCAGACAGAACCACGCTGGATCTGTTCGCCGACGAACGTCGGCCCGGCAGACCCAAAACCAATCCCCTGCCCCGGCAGGTTCAGCTTAAACTCAACAAGCGTAATCAGCTCAAACGGGATCGTGAACGCGGTCTTCGCCGAATAGAGCTCAAGGTAGATGAGCAACTGTTCAGCAAACTTAACGTTCTGGCCAATGAGCGCCGGCTCAGCCGAGCCGAGCTGATTCAGGCCTTGCTGTTGCAACAACTGGCACAGCAAGAGCAGGAATAGCGCCAGGTTTTACAACACCATTCTCAACAGGTACGGCATAATTATGGCAAGTGTAGGTCTGTTTTTTGGAAGTGATACCGGCAACACCGAAGCCGTGGCAAAGATGATCCAGAAAGAACTGGGTAAGCATCTGATTGAAGTTCACGACATTGCCAAGAGCACCAAAGAAGACATCGCCGGATTTGATTTGCTGCTGCTGGGCATTCCCACCTGGTATTACGGCGAATCTCAGGCCGACTGGGATGACTTTTTTCCCGAGCTTGAGCAAATCGACTTTAACGACAAGCTGGTTGCCATTTTTGGCTGCGGCGATCAGGAAGACTATGCCGAGTATTTCCTGGATGCCATGGGCACCCTGAAAGACATTATCGAACCCCGTGGTGCTATTATCATTGGTCACTGGCCCACCGAAGGCTATGATTTTGAAGCCTCTCGCGCCCTGGTGGACGATGCTCACTTTGTAGGACTTGGCATTGACGAAGACCGTCAGCCCGAGCTGACCCAGGAGCGGGTCAAGGGCTGGTGTAAACAGGTATATGAAGAAATGTGCCTGAAAGAGCTGGAAGGTTAACGCGACAGCTCGGGTCTTTAAGGGATGCGCCGGGCGCATCCCTTTTTTGTTCAACAAGGGTATGATCCCGGTACACATCACAGTAAGAGAATTACGTCATGAAACTGTTTAGTGCCATTCTGCTCAGTATGCTGCTGCCTTTCACGGCAGCACAGGCGGCAGTACGTCCGCTTCCTCTGCCTGCCGATAAGGGGCAGCCCGTGGGGCAAATTCTTATTCATACCACTCAGGAGGGTGACACGCTGGCCGGGCTGGCCCGCTATTACGGCGTGAGTCCTATTCTGATGATGGCTGCCAACCCTGATCAGGATCTGCTGCTGCTGCGCCCCGGTGACAAAGTGGTGATCCCCAATCAGATGCTGCTGCCCAGAGCCGAAACGCAAGGGATTGTGATCAATCTGGCGGAGCTGCGCCTGTATTATTATCCGGAAAACGAAGATCAGGTCTATGTGTTCCCCATCGGTATTGGCCGGGTGGGCCGCGCCACGCCTGAAATGGTGACCTCTATTTCCCAGATGCGGGAAAACCCGACCTGGACCCCGACCGCCAATACCCGCAAGGAGTATGCCGCCAAAGGAATCCCTTTGCCGGCTGTGGTTCCTGCCGGCCCCGATAACCCACTGGGTGAATATGCCATGCGCCTTTCTTATGGCAGCGGTGAATATCTGATCCACGGTACCAATGATCCGCTGGATGTGGGTCTGCGCTCCAGCGCCGGCTGCATTCGTATGTATCCGGAGCATGTCGAGTGGCTGTTTGCTCAGGTCGATAAAGGCACGCGCGTACAGATTGTGAATCAGTCACTCAAGATAAGCACCGATGAATACGGCCAGACTTTTGTGGAGTCTCACGAGCCGCTTACTCCGGAAGGACACAAAGATACACGCCCGGTAGATATCAGCGTACTGGAGCCCTTACTGGAAAATGGCCTCGACAGAGCAACACTGGAGCAAATTATCGGTCAGCAGCAAGCGACGCCTCAGTTGGTTGGACAAAGCCTGTATTGATATAACGGGCAGCCAGTCTGCCCGTTAAGGCATTACCAATAAAAAAGGCCTGACTTACGTCAGGCCTTTTAAATATTCGCAGGGTAATGTTACTTGGTGTAACGACCCATCTGATCCAGACGAGAGTTGGCGCGGTCGGCAGAAGCGCGGGCTTCGGCAACGTCGGCAGCCAGACGGTCAATCTTGGCAGCGTTAGACTGCTGACCCTGTTGAACAGCCTGTACGTCCTGAGACAGCATGTCCAGTTTCTCTTCCAGAGCAGTAGTGGAGCTACAACCAGCCAGCATCAGGGCACCAACAACACCACCAACCATCATCATTTTATTACGCATTACATGCTCCTTGTTTTTAATGGGAGTCAAAAAGACCACTAAGCAAGCTAAGTATGAACGAAGTTCACCACTAACCGCAAATTATTTTATAGACCATGACATTAGGAAATTTTGCTTAACATCATGATTCAGCGTTTGTTTGCCGCTTTTTTACGCACGTAGAGGGTACGCTCTACTTCGGCAACCAGTTCTCCGCTTTCATTGACAATATTAATACGAAACTCCGGAAAATACTTACCACCGCCCGCCGTGCTACGTCGGATTTCGTCGAGTCTGTCACGATTCAGATAAACTTCTGCATAAACACGACCTCGTCCGGGCTTTAAAAACGTAATACGAGACGCCCTGTCCCATACCTGATAACCAGGCCCCAGCGTGGCCATCAGCATCATGGAGTACAGCGGATCTGTCATCGAAAACAGACTGCCGCCATACTGAGTCCCGTTGGCATTTTTATTCCACCAGCGTAAAACCAGTGACGCACGGCAGTAACTGTAGTCACGACTGATATGCTCAAGCCGAATGCCCGCCCCCCAAAAAGGGGGCCACAGATTCATTAAGCGGCGCAATAGCCAGGGCCGGGAAAGGATAACCGTTACCATTTACTGTTACTCCGCGCCGTAAAAGTACTCAAATGATAACCCTTACATGACGGTTTTGTCACCGCCCGGGAATTCGGGTTGCCTTTGAAGGCAGGAAGACGCAGAATTAACACTAATACCCAAATGAAATGTGAATCGTTGATTTTATGGCCGATAACAATCAAGCACTGAAGAAAGCAGGACTCAAGGTCACACTCCCCCGGATCAAGATTCTGGAGTTGTTACAGCAACCGGATACCCAGCATGTCAGTGCGGAAGAACTCTACAAATTGCTCATCGACCAGGGCGAAGAAATTGGTCTGGCTACCGTTTATCGGGTACTGAACCAGTTTGACGATGCCGGCATCGTTACTCGGCATCATTTTGAGGGTGGCAAGTCTGTTTTTGAGCTGGCTACCCAGGAACATCACGATCATCTGGTCTGCCTTGACTGCGGCAAGGTTATTGAATTTCATGATGAAGTCATTGAAGAACGGCAGCGCGTTATTGCCGGCCAGTTTAATATCAAGCTGACCAATCACAGCCTGTATTTATATGGTCACTGCAATAATGACGAATGTAACCATAACGATGAATAATTAAAAAAAGCCGCAGTGACTGCGGCTTTTTTTGTTGTTATGCGCCTTCCTTGCTACCCCAGGAATCACGCAATGCAACAGTCAGGTTAAATACCAGCGCGTCAGACTCGCTGTCACGGCAGAAGTACCCTTCACGCTCAAACTGATACGCATGTTCGGCACTGGCACTGGCCAGAGAGGCTTCAACCACAGCGTGTTTGAGCACCTGCAACGAGTCCGGATTGAGAGCTGCCTCAAAAGACTCAGCGGCTCCGGGGTTGGGAATGCTGAACAAACGATCGTACAGGCGAACCTCCGCCGGTACACCGCGAGCAGCAGAAACCCAGTGGATCACGCCTTTGACCTTTCGCCCGTCTGCCGGATCCTTGCCCAGAGTATCGGGATCGTAGCTGCAGTAAATGGTGGTGATGTTACCGTTGTTGTCTTTTTCCACACGTTCGGCCTTGATCACATAGGCATTGCGCAGACGCACTTCCTTGCCCAGTACCAGCCGTTTGTATTTCTTGTTGGCCTCTTCACGAAAGTCTGCCTCATCAATGAAGATTTCACGAGTAAACGCCAGCTCACGCTCCCCCATTTCAGGTTTGCTGGGATGATTGGGGGCTTTCAGTGTTTCTTCATGGCCTTCAGGCAGATTTTCAATGATTAATCGTACCGGACGCAGCACTGCCATGGCACGAGGTGCATTTTCATTGAGATCATCACGAATACAGGCCTCAAGCATCCCCATCTCTACCGTATTGTCTTGTTTGGTCACGCCAATACGACGACAAAACTCACGAATGGCAGCGGGTGTGTAACCGCGGCGGCGCAGACCGGAAATGGTGGGCATACGCGGATCATTCCAGCCTTCCACATGGCCGTCGGTCACCAGCTGGTTAAGCTTTCGCTTGGACATGACGGTGTATTCCAGATTAAGCCGGGAAAACTCATACTGGCGCGGATGACAGTCAATGCTGATGTTATCGAGCACCCAGTCATAGAGGCGGCGGTTGTCCTGAAACTCAAGGGTACAAAGAGAGTGGGTAATGCCTTCCAGCGCATCGGAAATGCAGTGGGTGAAGTCGTACATGGGGTAAATGCACCACTGCTCACCGGTCTGGTGGTGGTGGGCAAAACGCACCCGGTAGATGACGGGATCACGCATCACCATAAAGGAAGACGCCATATCGATTTTGGCCCGCAGGCAGGCAGTGCCTTCCTTGAACTCACCGTTGCGCATACGCGCGAACAACGCCAGGTTTTCTGCTACCGGCCGGTCCCGGTACGGGCTGTTGCGGCCCGAGCTGGTCAGGGTGCCACGGTATTCGCGGATCTGCTCGGGGGTAAGCTCATCCACATAGGCCAGGCCTTTTTCAATCAGCTCAACGGCATAACAATACAATTTTTCAAAGTAGTCGGAGGAGTAACGAATATCGCCGCTCCACTCAAAACCCAGCCATTGTACGTCGCGCTTGATGGACTCAACATATTCCACGCTTTCCTTTTCGGGGTTGGTATCATCAAAGCGCAGATTACATTTGCCCTGATAGTCTTTGGCAATGCCAAAGTTCAGACAAATGGATTTCGCATGGCCAATGTGCAGATAGCCGTTGGGCTCCGGTGGAAAACGGGTCTGCACCGCCTGATGCTTGCCGCTGGCCAGATCTTCATCAATGATCTGACGAATGAAATTGCTGGGACTGTGGTCCGCCTGACTCATTCAATGCACCTCGAAAGTGGAAAATGGTGAAATAGCGTAAAGTCTCCATGATCCATGATTCCGGCACAGTGCTCAATAGCACCGCCACTATATTGCTGCCAAAAGTAAAAAAGCCGCTCGAAAGCGGCGTTAACTGATGATAAAGCAGACAGACGTTATTCTTCTACCGGCAGCGTTTGCTGTACATAGCGGCCCGGTGCCGGCATCAGCGGCGGGCATTCCTCATTGCCAATATCACGGGCCGGCACCGGTTTGCCCAGATGCGGGGTGACCCACTGCTGCCAATGCGGCCACCAGGAGCCACTTTCCCGTCGGGCCGCAGCCAGCCATTGATCAGCAGACTCAAAACACTGCTCGTTTAGCCAGTAGCCGTACTTATTCCTGTCAGGCGGGTTAACCACACCGGCCACATGACCAGACTCACCCAATATCAGAGTTTTGTCTCCGCCCAGCAGACCAGCGCCTTTAAAGGTAGCATCCCACAGCGCAATATGATCGTCTTTGGTAGACAGAAAATAACTGGGCGTCTCAACCTTGGACAAGTCTACGCCAAAGTTACCGACTTTTACTTCACCCTTGCCGAGCTTGTTATCAAGATAGAGATCCCGCAGCAGAAAACTGGCACAGGTAGCACTGAGGTTGGTGCTGTCACTGTTCCAGTACAGAATATCAAACTCGGTGGGCTCTTCGCCTTTCAGATAGTTATCAATGTAATAGTTCCAGTAGAGACTGTTTTCTCGCAGCAAACTGAAGGTCACTGCCATCTGGCGACCGTCAAAATATCCCTGAGCATCGTTCATCTGCTCCATGGCACTGACCACGGGGTCGTTAATGAAAACCCCTACTTCTCCCGGCTGAGTAAAGTCGAGCAGTGTGGTCAGGAAGGTAGCACTTTTGACTCTGGGCTTCATGCGCCGGGCTGCATACAGCGCCATGGTGCTGGCCAGCAGAGTACCGCCAATACAATAACCGATAGCATTGACTTCCTTTTCGCCAGTGATGCGCTCCATTACCCGTATGGCTTCCATGGTGCCTGAATTGATCAGGTCCTGAAAACCAATACTGGCCTGCTCTTTGCCCGGATTTCGCCAGGACATCAGGAAGACCGTATGCCCCTGATCCCGCAACCAGCGCACAAAGGAATTTTGCTCTCGCAAATCAAGAATATAGAACTTGTTGATAAAGGGCGGTATCACCAGCAAGGGGGTTTTGTGCACCTGACTGGTCGTGGCCTGATACTGGATCAGTTCGAAAATATCGTTACGAAATACCACCTCACCGGGTGTGGTGGCCAGATCCTTGCCAAGCTCAAACGCCGACTGACGGGTCATGCGAATTTTAAGCAGGTTGGCACTATTGGCCAGATCTTCCTGAAACAGATGAATCCCCTTGACCAGGTTGGCACCTTTTTCCTCCAGGGTACGGTGCAGCAACTCCGGGTTACTCCAGATAAAGTTGCTGGGTGACAAGGCGTTAATGGTCTGGCGGAAAAAGAAGATAAGACGCTGGCGCACCGGATCAGGCAGTCCTTCCACTACCTCCAGGGTCTGCATTAATGAATTGGAAAAATGCAGATATGACTGGCGCAGAAAATCAAAATTAGGATCTTCCTTCCAGCCCGCATATTTAAAACGGCGATCGCCGGGCGGATCGGCAATCACACTGTCGGCGCTGCGGTCAATCGCCCGTACCATGCTGTTCTGACAGATGGCCAGCTGGCCCTGCCACCACTGCATCTGCATTTCCATCAGCCGTACAGGGTTACTGGCCACCACATCATAAAAAACCTTCAGATCCTCTGCGTTCACCCGGGACAGCGCCTGAGTAACAAGGTTATCTCCCAGGCTGGACTTCTGAATATCGGACCAGACAGTTTCGTTCCAGGCAAAAAACTGACGAACCGGATCACTGCCTTCAAATATATTCTGCTGCATTATTTCCTCTCCCTGCATGAAAAAGCCACAGCCGTATTGTACAAACAGAAAGGGGCCGCAATGGCCCCTTTCCCTTGTTAAACAAGCACGGTCAAGATAGGGCTCAGGCTTTGTTGGCCTTGGCAACCAGTTCATCCAGACCCGCTTTAAACTCCTGGGCCAGCTCAGACAGCTTTTTACCGTCTTCCATCATTTGCTGACTGATGCGGGTCATGGTTTCCAGCTGTTTGGCACCGCAGGTAACCAGGCCCTGAACGTCTTTAATCTGGCTGTTAATCTGCAACTGCGCCAGACCAATGTCAGCATACTGACGAGCGGCTTCCAGCTGCAGGTTGGTAAGCGCAGTGAAGTTTTTGGCGACCAGCTGATTGTACTGATACAGAGGACCAAAGGTTTTTTCGGTCTGATCGTTAAAGGTTTTGAAAATGTCCGTGTACATAATGATGTCCTTATTAAGAAACTGACTTCAGAATTACCGCTGTACCCATGCCGCCGCCCACGCAAAGGGACGCCAGCCCCAACTTGCTGTTGCTGCGCTGCAGCTCATACAGCAGAGTGACCATAATACGGTTGCCGGAGGCTCCCAGCGGGTGACCCAATGCAATGGCACCACCGTTCTTATTGGTTTTTTCAAGCAGCACCTGCTCGGCGATGTCGTGGCGGGCTGACAGCTGACGCACCACGCCCAGTGCCTGACCGGCAAAGGCTTCGTTAAGTTCAAAACGCTCAATGTCAGCCAGCTTAAGGCCGGCTTTGTCCAGCGCCTGAGCAATGGCAGGCACCGGGCCCAATCCCATGATCTCGGGATCGATACCACCCTGGCCGTAACTGACAACCTCTGCCAGTGGCGTCAGGCCCAGGCGCTCAACAGCAGACTTGCTGGCCACGATAATGGCACTGCCGCCGTCATTGATGCCGGACGCATTACCGGCGGTGACCGAGCCACCATCACGCTTGAATGCCGGGCGCAGCTTGGCCAGCGCGTCGGTGGTTGTGCCGGCCTTGGGATATTCATCGGTATCAATGCTCAGCACTTCTTTACGGGTTTTCACTTCCACCGGCACAATTTCATCTTTAAAGAAGCCTGCTTCAATGGCTGCTACCGCTTTTGACTGGCTGGCAGCGGCCAGTGCGTCCTGCTGTTCACGGCTGATATTTTCCTGTGCCACCACATTTTCGGCGGTGACTCCCATATGATACTGATTGAATACGTCGGTCAGACCGTCGCTCAGCAACAGATCGGACAGTGTCATGTCACCCATCTTCTGACCATTGCGCAGATCGCCTTTCACTACATGAGGAATCTGCGACATGTTTTCACAGCCGGCAGCCACCACCACCTCAGCGTCACCGGCTTTAATATGAGCACAGGCATCCATCAGGGTTTTCATGCCGCTGCCACACACCATGTTCAGGGTGTAGGCAGGAATACCGGCGGGAATGCCCGCTGCCATGGCAGCCTGACGTCCGACCCCCATGCCCTGACCTGCGCTAATCACGTTGCCAACGATTACTTCATTAACATCATTACCGGACAGCTGCGCCTGCTCCAGCGCACCTTTAATGGCGGCCGCTGCCAGATCGGCAGGAGAGACGGTTTTAAGTGAGCCCAAAAAGGCACCGATGGGCGTGCGCTTGGCGGCAACAATATATACTGGTTCAGACATGACTTTTTCTCCGTAAATAAAAATACAGCATTACTGCATGTACAGGCCGCCGTTAACAGACAGGGTTTCACCGGTAACATAACCGCCATATTCGCCAGCCAGATAAAGTACAGCCCCGGCCACTTCTTCGGTGGTGGCAAGACGTTTAAGCGGAATAGTGGCTTTAATGGAGTCCAGTACGTCTTCACGAATGGCAGTTACCATGGGCGTGGCAGTATAACCGGGGGCCACGGCATTAACGGTCACACCAAAACGGGCTCCCTCAGCGGCAAGCGCCTTGGTAAAGCCGATCATGCCGGCCTTGGCCGCAGAATAGTTGGCCTGACCAAACTGACCTTTAAGACCATTTACAGAAGAAATATTAATAATGCGGCCACTGCCTTGTTCGCACATATTGTTGAAAATTGGCTGTGTTACGCTGAACAGACTGTTCAGGTTAGTGTCCATTACCTCTTTCCATTGATCCCACGACATTCTCTTGAAGGTGGCATCACGGGTAATGCCGGCATTGTTGACCAGCACATCAATGTGACCCATTTCGCGTAAGGTATCAGCAAGTACTGTCGCTGTGGCTTCATGATCGGCCACATTCAGCGCCAGCAACTTGATATCCTGACCGGCCAGGCCTTCATCCTGCAGCCATGCAGCAGCTTGCTGCTCTTTGCCCGGACGGTGAGTAGCCAGTACTTTATAGTCATTATTTAAAAATAAACGACATACTTCTGTACCAATTCCGCCAGCTGCACCGGTTACCAACGCGATTTTTTTGTCGGTCATGAACACTCTACTCCATGTATATACAATAAAAAGAAAGCAAAAATTAAAATTGTGTACATTAACGGTCAGCTTTGCCGACAATGACATCAACACATTCGTTTTCCAGGTACCGCACCTGAACCAGCTCCATGCTCAGGTATTCACACTATACCCTTATTGTTATGACAAATGCATTAAAATAATGGCTGCCAGCAAATGCAATCAGCAAAAAGGATAAGTCACAGCGGCAAGTTTATCTGCAGGCATAAAATTTATAACTTTAAAGTCAGAATAATAAAACGTTAAATAGATGCATGATGATTTTTATGACAATTTTATTACTCACTGCCTGTCAGGCCGGTTATTTTCTGGTTTTTTTTATTTATTAAAACAGGAATGTAAAATTTACATAAATTTTACATTCAAAAGGTTCGCAGCGTTAATACTCTCTTCCGGGCCTGCCGCCTGGCGCTGCCAAGCCGCCTGTTTGGCCTGCTTTAAACTCGAACAACCATTGCCCCACGCCGTTGACTTTTAAGCCGTTTCGATCACATTTTCAGCAAACAAACTGATTACTCAGGGAAATTGCGTTTCGGTGTTGACAGCTTTCAGAGCAGCCTTTAACATGCGCCTCGCATTGAAGAGATGCCTCTTCCCCCTTAGTTCAGTCGGTAGAACGGCGGACTGTTAATCCGTATGTCGCTGGTTCAAGTCCAGCAGGGGGAGCCAGTTTCAAAAAGCCGGCCTTGTGCCGGCTTTTTTGTATCTAATCTTCTCTTGTCCCGTTATTGCCTTGTGGCCAGTCTTGTTATTGCTGCGCGCTTGAATCATGATAGTAATCAAGTATGTAGCATCAGCTACTGGTTCCGTTTAACAAGGATGCCAATCATGCGGGGAACCCCTTCCTTTACTACTGCCCTGCTGTCTGTCGCTGTGGTGTTAATCCTGCTGAGCTTCATATTGCCATGGCAATGGGCCCACTGGTCTCTGGCTCAGCAATTGCCCTATCCCTGGCTGATGATAGCAGTGCCGTTCGCTTTGCTCAGTTTGTTGTCTTGTGGCTGGCTGTATATTCGCTACCGCCGGCAACAACACGCATTTCAGCAACATGTGCAGTCATTGCTGCATGCTCCTGAAGAGATCATGCCTGATAGTACTGAGCTGCTGGCTCAGGATGTGCTGGCGCTTTTTCAGCGACTGCAGGCGCAACAGACAGAGCTTCAGCAAAAATTGGAAGAAGCCAGACTACAGAGCCAGCGCGACAGCCTGACCACCCTGGGAAATCGCTTTGCGTTCCGACACCAGCTAAGTGAGCTGCTGGCCAGTGATAACCGTCTGGCGACGACAACATTAATGCTGATCCGTGCCAGCGCACTTCAGGATATCAACAGCCGTCATGGCTTTCAGGCCGGTGATCAATACCTGCAGGATATCTCCCGGCTGATCCGTAAAGTCATTCAGTCGCGCATGGGTGCGCAGGCTTATCGTATCAGTGGCAGTGATATCGCTGTGCTTGTTCCCGGACAGTGTGAGCCCCTGGCCCATACCATGGGCAATGAGTTACGCCAGGAGCTGTTCCACTATCAGGATGTACATGAGCTGGACTGTGTCGCTTATATTGGCTTTACTCAGCTGTTGCCGGGTCAGTCTCCGGAAAGCATTCTCATTCGTGCCGACTCCGCGCTGGCGCAGGCGCAAAGCGGTGAACCCAATAGCTGGCGTATGGTGCTGAAAAACAGTGACGACGAAGACATGGGTGAAAGTCAGTGGCGACAGCGTCTGCAGAGCATGCTGGATAACGATCGCATTCTGCTGGTGGTACAGCCGGCCAGACTGTTGAAACCGGCGCTGCCTGGTTATAACGAAATTTTTACCCACTTTCCAAATGAAAGTGGTGGTGTCTATCCGGCTTCTACCGTCTTTGCCATGTTACAGCGACTGGGCATGTCCATGCTGTTTGAACAAAAAATCATTGAGATGATTCTGGATCAGGTAGCAAAATGCGATCTTTCCGGACAACGCTGGGCCATTAATCTGACACCCGCAAGCCTGCAACAGGGTGCTTTTATCATCTGGCTGGAACGAGTATTGATGCGTCATCAGCACATCACCGCCAACCTGGTTTTTGAGCTGGATGAACATGTACTGGAACATCAGTTGGGCAATGGCAAGCGGCTGCTTGAAATGATCCGTCGCAGTGGGGCCCGCTCGGCCATCAGCCGTTTCGGTCATGGCTATGGCTCTTTCCGGCTGTTAAAAGACATTAAGCCTGACTATGTCAAACTGGATCCGGAGCTGGTACGTCAGCTGAAAGATGACAATGCCAACCAGCAATTCGTGCGAATGATCATCGATCTGGCTCAGCGACTGGGCTGCCATGTGGTGGCAGAAGGGGTAGAAACCGAAGAGCAGAAGCAGATCCTGGAAACCATGTATGTAGACGGAGTTCAGGGCTACCTGGTAAGCAAGCCCCTGCCCCTTGCAGAGTTTAAAGGTCTGGTGTCTTCAGTTTAAGCAGGTAATTAATCAGCTCACCCAAATGACGGTAGCGGGTGAGCTCTTCTGCACTGTAGCGAGTAGACATGGTAGACGGATTATTGCGGTGTTTCAGGTAACGCATTATTTGCAGGCGGTTAAAACCACCTACTTTATATACCAACTGTAACAACTCCTGTACCTGTTCACTATCAAGTCCGCTCAGGGTGCCATAACCCTGCTCCAGCGGCGTATGAACTGTCACCTCCACTTCCTTCAGCTGGCCCTGCTCCTGCAGATAGTCCAGCCATTGCTCCACATCCATGGGCTTGGCACCGGAAAGCAGCTCAAAGTGCCCGCGCCCGCTACGGCAATCGGACAGCAGCATCACGGCCAGCGCGTCATTATCGGCGCTGAATGTCACCTCACCCTGTTCGCTCCAGTCCAACGCCTGTATACGAATATGGGCTTGATGACCCTCGCCGTCCCTGACCTTAAAATTAAACACGCCGTCTCCGCCGGTTGCCTTAAAACATCAATCTTGGCGTAATAGCCTGTGTGAGTCAAAGCCGGACTTCACAGCCCGCCGCCATGGGTGTAAGGTTCGCCGCTCAGACTTGTTTTTATGTTGTAGCAGGAGTTGTCATGATGCCCAATAAGGAAGTTACCTACACTATCTCCGAGCTGGCTGACGAGTTTGATATCACCCCCCGTACTCTTCGTCATTATGAAGAACTGGGCCTGATTATGCCCAAGCGCAAAGGTAATACCCGCATATACAGTCATAAGGATCGTATTCGTCTCACTCTGACTCTGCGCGGCCGGCGTTTGGGCTTCAGTCTGGCGGAAATGGGTGAGTTGTTTGAACTCTATGATGCCGAGCACAGTACCCGGCCCCAGCTGCATTCCATGGTGGCCATGATCGCAGAAAAACGCATTATGCTGCAGCAACAGCAGGACGATATTGAAAAGGTGCTGGCCGAGCTCGACGCCGCCGATATCAAGGCCAAGGAAGCGCTGGAGAAAATGAAACACCACTAACTAAAAGACAGCTGTAAGCTGTAAGCCATCAGTGGTGTGGTTTGAAGGTACTGAGCCGTATTTGCAGGTAAAACTTCGCACGTGCAGGCAACGTGTGGAGTGGCCCCGATAAAGTAGACACTTAAATTAAGCGGCAGCTGCGTAGGCATTGGGAGTTATTCCTCCCAGCGCCATGTGGCGCCGCACTTTCGGGTAATACTCGTCCGTATAATACCGGACTTCATCTGCCATTT